>NZ_JYDG01000058.1:0-1783 GCF_003263545.1 Rahnella sp. AN3-3W3 | reverse complement strand
TCCGTGAGCATCAGCCCGGTCGCCACTGACAACATCGTTAACGCGACGGAAATCAACGCTGATCAGCTGATCAGTGGCAAGGTCACCAACGCGGCGGCGGGCGATACCGTCACCATTACGCTGGGCGGTAAAACCTACACGGCTGAAGTTCAGGACGATCTGAGCTGGAGCGTCAGCGTGCCTTCTGCGGATCTGAAAGGGTTCGGCGACGGCGACCTGACGATTTCCGCCAGCGTCACTAATCAGCACGGCAACACTGGCACCAACGATCGCGAGATCAACATCGACGCCGGTCTGCCGGGTCTGCGTATCAACACCGTGGCTGGCGACGATATCGTCAACAGCATCGAGATTAATCAGAACCAGATCGTCAGCGGCACCAGCACCGATATCGCGGCAGGCAGCAGCGTGACCGTGACCATCAACGGCGTCGATTATCAGGCGACCGTTGGCGCGAACGGCGCGTGGTCTGCGGCGGTTCCGGCTGCGGACGTGGCGAACTGGCCAGCGGGTGCGTTGAATATCAGCGTGACCGGCACTGACGTGTCCGGCAACTCTGTGACCATCTCGAACAACGTCACCGTCGATCTGAGCAGCGTGGCGATCTCCGTGGATACCATCGCGGTGGACGACATGATCAACGCAGCAGAAAAAGCGGCAGATCTGACGCTGACGGGGTCGACGCAAAACGTCGAAGCCGGTCAGACCGTGACCGTGAATTTTGCGGGGCACACTTACACTACGACCGTTGGCACCGACGGCAGCTGGAGCGTGAAAGTTCCGGCAGGCGACATGACCAGCCTGAAAGACGGCGACGTCACCGCAACCGCCAGCGTTACCAACGTAGCGGGCAACAGCGCGAGCGCGGCGAATACGGCGGAAGTGGACGCATCTGCGCCGACCATCACCATCAACACCATCGCCGGTGATAACGTGCTGAACAGCGCGGAAGCCGGTGCAGATGTGGTGCTGAGCGGCACGTCGACGGCAGAAGCCGGTCAGATCGTTACTGTCACCCTGAACGGCAATGAATACACCGCGACTGTCGGCACCGACGGCAGCTGGAGCACGTCGGTTCCGGCGGCGGACGCCTCGGCGCTGACCGACGGTACCTACGCTGTGAACGCGACGGTGAAAGATGTCGCCGGTAACAGCAGCAGCGTCAGCGGTTCAGTTCTGGTGGATATCACTGCGCCAACGCTGACTATCAACACCGTTTCCGCCGACGACATCATTAACGCGCAGGAGCATCAGCAGAACCTGATGATCTCCGGTGGCAGCACGGGCGTTCCGGCGGGCGGTCTGGTGACCGTTGACATCGACGGCCACAGCTACACCGCTGCGGTGGATGCCAATGGCAACTGGAGCGTTGGCGTACCGGCGGACGTGGTCAGCACCCTGACCGACGGTTCCTACACCGTCAGCGCAAGCGTCAAAGATGCCGCAGGTAACGACGGTTCAATTACACACGACGTCACGGTTGATACCGTTGCGCCGGTTCTGACCATCAATACCGTTGCGGCCGATGACGTGATTAACGCCATCGAAAAAGGCGAAGCCCTGACCGTCAGCGGCACCAGCAACGGCGCGGAAGGCAGCACCGTGACGCTGAATCTCAACGGGCAGAACTACACTGCGACCGTCAGCAACGGCGCGTGGACGCTGAACGTTCCGGCTTCCGACGTCGCGAAACTCGGCGAAGCGGATTACACCCTGACTGCCAGCAGCACCGACGCGGCAGGTAACACCGGCAGCGCGACGCACGATGTTTTAGTCGACAGTT
>NZ_JYDG01000057.1:0-1779 GCF_003263545.1 Rahnella sp. AN3-3W3 | reverse complement strand
GAAACTCGGCGAAGCGGATTACACCCTGACTGCCAGCAGCACCGACGCGGCGGGCAACACCGGCAGCGCGACGCACGACGTGCTGGTCGACAGTTCGCTGCCGTCCGTGAGCATCAGCCCGGTGGCGACAGACAACATCGTTAACGCGACGGAAATCAACGCCGATCAGCTGATCAGCGGCAAGGTCACCAATGCGGCGGCGGGCGATACCGTCACCATTACTTTGGGCGGCAAAACCTATACGGCTGAAGTACAAAGTGACCTGAGCTGGAGCGTCAGCGTACCGTCCGCAGACCTGAAAGGGTTCGGCGACGGCGATCTGACAATTTCCGCCAGCGTGACCAATCAGCACGGCAACACCGGCAGCGCCGATCGTGAGATCAACATCGACGCCGGTCTGCCGGGTCTGCGTATTGATACGGTTGCGGGCGACGATGTCGTCAACAGCATCGAGATCCAGCAGAACCAGATCGTCAGCGGTACCAGCACCGACATCGCGGCAGGAAGTTCAGTCACCGTGACCATCAACGGCGTCGATTATCAGGCGACCGTGGGCGCAAACGGCAACTGGTCGGCGGCGGTTCCTTCTTCTGATGTAGCGAACTGGCCAGCGGGTGCGTTGAATATCAGCGTGACCGGCAGCGATGCTTCAGGTAACTCAGTGACGATTTCTAATAACGTCACCGTCGATCTGAGCAGTGTGGCGATCACCGTGGATACCATCGCGGTGGACGACATGATCAATGCCGCCGAAAAAGCGGCAGACCTGACGCTGAGCGGTTCAACCCAAAACGTCGAAGCCGGTCAGACCGTGACCGTGAACTTCGCGGGTCACACTTACACTACGACCGTTGGCACCGACGGCAGCTGGAGCGTGAAAGTTCCGGCGGGCGACATGACCAGCCTGAAAGACGGCGACGTGACCGCAACCGCCAGCGTCACCAACGTCGCGGGTAACAGCGCCAGCGCGGCGAATACGGCGGAAGTGGATGCGTCGGCACCGGTTATCACCATCAACACCATCGCCGGTGATAACGTGCTGAACAGCGCGGAAGCCGGTGCAGATGTGGTGCTGAGCGGCACGTCGACGGCAGAAGCCGGTCAGATCGTTACTGTCACCCTGAACGGCAATGAATACACCGCGACTGTCGGCACCGACGGCAGCTGGAGCACTTCAGTTCCGGCGGCGGACGCCTCGGCGCTGACTGACGGCACGTACTCCGTGAACGCCACGGTGAAAGATGTCGCCGGTAACAGCAGCAGCGTCAGCGGTTCAGTTCTGGTGGATATCACTGCGCCAACGCTGACCATCAACACCGTGTCAGCCGACGACGTGATCAACGCGCAGGAGCATCAGCAGAACCTGATGATCTCCGGCGGTTCCACGGGCGTTCCGGCGGGCGGATTAGTCACCGTTGACATCGACGGCCACAGCTACACCGCTGCGGTGGATGCCAATGGCAACTGGAGCGTTGGCGTACCGGCGGACGTGGTCAGCACCCTGACCGACGGTTCCTACACCGTCAGCGCAAGCGTCAAAGATGCCGCAGGCAACGACGGTTCAATTACACACGACGTCACTGTCGACACCGTTGCGCCGGTTCTGACTATCAATACCGTGGCTGCTGATGACGTGATCAACGCCATCGAGAAAGGCGAAGCCCTGACCGTCAGCGGTACCAGCAACGGCGCGGACGGCAGCACCGTGACGCTGAACCTCAACGGCCAGAACTACACCGCGACCGTCAGCAACGGCGCGTGGACGCTGAACGTTCCGGC
>NZ_JYDG01000056.1:0-36994 GCF_003263545.1 Rahnella sp. AN3-3W3 | reverse complement strand
CCTTCGCAGGGGGAGGAGAAGGGCAGCATCACGCTCAGGAAACGTGTTGCAGGAACTCGCGCAGACGTTCGCTTGGCGGGTTGTTCACCAGTTCAGACGGTTTACCGTCTTCGGCGATACGACCTTTGTCGATGAAGATCAGACGTGAAGCCACTTTCTCGGCAAAGCCGACTTCGTGGGTCACGATAACCATCGTCATGCCTTCGTCTGCCAGCTGCTTCATTACCGTCAGCACTTCGTGACGCAGTTCAGGATCCAGCGCAGAGGTTGGCTCATCAAACAGCATCAGTTTTGGTTTAACAGCTAGCGCACGGGCGATGGCCACGCGTTGCTGCTGTCCACCGGAAAGCTCTGACGGATAGTGATTACCGCGCTCGGAAAGCCCGACTTTTGCCAGCAGCTCTTTCGCCTGTTTATTGGCTTCTTCCTTCGACGCGCCACGCACACGGATCGGGCCGAACGCCACGTTTTCCAGTGCGGTCATGTGCGGGAACAGATAAAACTGCTGGAACACCATGCCCGCTTCCTGGCGGATCAGGCGTTCGTCGACTTTCGGGTCGTTCACTTTCAGGCCATCAACAATCAGCTCGCCGGAGGTAATTTCTTCCAGCTTGTTGATGCAACGCAGCAGTGTGGATTTACCCGAGCCGGATGGCCCGATGATAACCACGACTTCACCCTGAGAAATGTTCAGATCGATGTCGTGGAGCACCTGGGTTTTACCAAAGTGTTTTGAGACGTTCTTGAATTCAATCATATAATTTTCAGTTTGCGTTCTAAGCGGCGCAGAACAAAGCTCAGAGCCAGCGTGATGATCAGATAGATAACAGCAACCGCACTCCAGATTTCCATGGCGCGGAAGTTGCCGGCGATGATTTCCTGGCCCTGACGGGTCAGTTCGGCGACACCGATAACGATAAACAGTGAGGTGTCTTTGATGCTGACGATCCACTGGTTACCCAGCGGTGGCAACATGCGGCGCAACGCCAGCGGCATGATGATGTAGCGCAGCGTCGCACGGCGCGACAGACCCAGCGCCAGACCCGCTTCACGGAATCCGTTGTGAATCGACAACACCGCGCCACGCGTAATTTCAGCGATATAAGCACCGGAGTTGATGATGATAGTCACCACCGCCGCGCTGAACGGGTCGATACGCAGATCGGGAACCATCATCGGCAGTGCGAAATAAATGAACATTACCTGTACGACAATAGGCGTACCGCGAATGAGCTCGATAAAGACCAGTGCGACGTTGCTGCTAAACCAGCCACCAAACGCGCGGGCAAAACCCGCAATCACACCAATAATCAGACCGCCAACCAGACCGAGGACCGAAATCCACAATGTCATTTTAGCGCCTTCGAGCAGGATAGGCAGAGCGGGCCAAATTACGCTCCAGTCAAACTGCATGGATTATCTCCTGGTAAAACAACAAACTGCGCCTGTGCAGATTTGCATCTGACAGGCGCTTCTTCTCAAGTGCTCTTTCTTAAAAAAGGAACGACTTAAATTAAAAACAGCTTATTTAGGTTCGGTATCAAACCATTTTTTGTAGATTGCTGCGTAAGTACCATTCTCTTTGATGGTTTTCAGCGCGGCGTTGGCTTTCTCACGCAGGTCACTGCCTTGCGGGAATGCGATACCGTATTGCTGGCCAGCCAGTGAATCGCCGACCGCTTTGAACTGACCTTTACCGGCAGTTTTGATGAAGTACAGAATGTTTGGCGTGTCGTGCATGACCGCATCAGCACGGCCCGTGCCCAGTTCCATGTAAGCGCTGTCGATGTTCGGGAACTGACGCAGATCTTTGGTCTGCACGTTGGCTTTCATGTAATCAACGGAGCTGGTGCCGCTTTTCACTGCAACGGTTTTGCCTTTCAGATCAGCAACGCTTTTGATGGCGTCGTTATTGCTCTTAACCATTACCATCAGACCGCTGTTGTAGTAACCATCAGAGAAGTCGATGGCTTTTTTACGCTCAGGGGTGATGGTGATACCGGCCAGTGCCAGGTCGATGTTGTGTGTTTGCAGGGCAGGAATGATGCCGCCGAAATCCATTGGTTTCAGTTCATAAGAGACTTTCATCTCTTTGGCGACCGCGTCCCAGAGGTCAATGTCGAAGCCGACGTACTTGTCGCCTTGTTTGAATTCAAACGGTACAAACGCAGTGTCGGTAGCTACGATCAGTTTTTTGTCTGCTGCGTGGGAGCTAACGGCAAAGGCCAGAGTCAACGCGGCCAGGGAAACTTTTAACAGTGACTTCATCAGTGAATTTCCTTTGTACATATTATGGGAACGGCATTGGGTTACGGCGCTTTAATGCAAAATTTATGCCAGAATTTATGCGAGACTTTATGCATATTAAAATTCAATAGGTTATCGCGCTGCTGAACCGATCAAGCGGCATTTTTATGAATCAAGGCACTATTATGGTGCGTTGTTACATGTTGAAATGTTCTTTGATGGTGCATGGCTTCATCATTAACCAGATGTTGTATTTTAAACAATCATTAATTAACAATTGTGCTGCTCAAATGATAACTCGCTCTAACTTTATTAGAACCTGAGCAAAACCAGTGCTCAGTTTTGAAGCAGATGTTAAGAAGGGAAGGGCGAAATTCAGACCGGAATTCGCCCTGGGTGAACCAAAATGGTGCAACCGGTCATAAGGAAAAATGCTAGCGCAACTGACTGTCTTTGCTGCCGCGCCTGTTGTATCCGGCATGATCCTGCTGTTTTTTGTCTATCTCTGCCTGACATTTCACACAATATTGCACGCCCTGCAGCGCTTCCCGGCGTGCTTCAGGAATGGGGTCACCGCACTCCTTACAATAATGCGCACTTTCGCCATGGCCGAGCGACTGACGCGCTCGTTCAACCGCGTCGTTCACTGTGGAATCAATCTGATCTTGTACCGCGCCATCTTGCGCCCATCCGCTTGCCATAATGGCCTCCTCGAAACATTAATTTAAATCACTCATTTGAAACATTTATTCACGGCTAAATTTCTATTGGTTAATAATAGGCTGCTTATAGTGCTAATTCGCTATGATTAATTGTGCTAGCTAAGTGTAAATGGTTATAAAACAGGGGGTTGATAATTTTTATTCGTCACAACAACATCGCGAAATGTCATAAATTCCTAGGACAAGTCTGATAGAGTTTGTGTTATTTCGTGCCCTATGTTAAAAAAACGCGTGAATTGAATGAATGTGTTTCGGTTATCAATAACCCATGTGAATCTGTTTCATTTTTCGCGTGTTTGTAAGTTCATGTTTTGCTCGCGAGCCTCTGCATCGTTCAGGTTCTCGCTTTTCTCATTCAATTCCCTCCAGCTGCCAGACAGCGTCGACCGGCCAGACCAGGAAATGGAATTCGTCTCCGTGCATTTACTTGATCGGCTAACCAAAATAAATAACCACTCTTAAGTGTAGTCGCTGAGTGAGTTTTATCCCGGAAGGGTATTCAGGGTATTAAAGTGGCAGATAATCAGGTAGTTGGAAGCGCTGGTCTTGTATCCTTACAGCCCGGTCTGATTGACTCGGTGCGCAGTACGCTTTCTGAACAGGCTGACGCCTTACACCGTCTTTCTTCACACCTCGACAGCGTTCAGTACCAGAAGGCGCTGAAGCTGATTGTTGAATGCAAAGGCCACGTGATCCTCTCCGGAATGGGAAAATCCGGACATGTCGGGCGCAAAATTTCTGCGACGCTGGCCTCAACCGGAACCCCCAGTTTCTTTATTCATCCTGCAGAAGCCTTCCACGGCGATCTGGGGATGATTACGCCGTATGACCTGCTGATCCTGATTTCAGCCAGCGGGGAAACCGACGAAATTCTTAAGCTTATCCCTTCGTTACGTCAGTTTGGTAACCGCATTATTGCGATCACCAACCACAGCGAATCGACGCTGGCTAAACATGCTGATGCGACGCTTGAACTGATGATGGAAAGCGAAAGCTGTCCGAATAATCTGGCACCGACGACATCGACCACGCTCACCATGGCGATCGGTGATGCGCTGGCGGTGGCACTTATCCATCAGCGTAAATTCCTGCCGACAGATTTTGCCCGTTACCATCCGGGCGGCTCGCTGGGGCGCCGTTTGCTGACCCGCGTTTCCGACGTGATGCAGGCAAATGTGCCGACCATTACCGAAGACACGGAGTTCCGCCAGGTTATCTCGGCGATCACCTGCGGTTGTCAGGGCATGGTGGCGGTAAATGATGCGCAGAACCAGCTGGCCGGCATCATTACCGATGGCGATTTACGTCGTTATATGGAAAAGAATGCGCAGCTCGACAGCGCGTGTGCCAGAGACATGATGACTCGTTCGCCGCTGACTTTACCGGCTGACATGATGATTACGGATGCTGAAATGCTGATGCAAAAGCACCGCGTTTCGGTGTTGCTGGTGACGGATAAAGAAAAGAACGTCGCAGGCCTGGTTCGTATTTTCGACTGACGATGAAGCACGATTAAACTCTTTGCGCACCGTGATCCTTATGCGAGGGAAATGAGGTTTTCACGGTACTTTTAATAAAGCACGACACTAAAAACGTGCTGTTTGTCATGATGATAATAAATGTTTATTGAAAAATTGAAGTCCGCATGGCCGGGGGAACACATTGCCCGGGTTCGTCGATCTCCTCATTTTAATATGGCCACGCTGAACCGCAATCTGGGCAAAATTGTGATCGGCCTGCCGATGGCGTTGCTGATCATCTATCTGGTGATCTTCAGCCGTCCGCGCTATCTCAGCGAATCTACCGTCGCGATCAAAAGCTCTAACGACATCAGCGGTTCCAGCCTGAACGTTGGCCTGCTGCTGGGTGCCGGGAATCCCAGCACCGCTCAGGACGCCATGTATTTAAAAGAATACATCAACTCGCCTGACATGCTGGCCGTTCTGGATAAGCAACTCGATTTCCGTTCCGTTTTCGGTAAAAGCGGTCTGGATTTTCTGTATCACCTGCCAAAAGATGCGAGCAGTGAGCAGTTCCTGAATTACTACCGCGACCGGATTGCCGTCACGTATGACGATAAATCGGGCATGCTGACCATCGGCACGCAGGGTTTTACCTCGGAATTTGCCGAGAAGTTCAACCAGGCCGTTCTCAAAGAATCCGAACGTTTCATCAACGAAATCACGCATAAGATTGCCCGTGATCAGCAGGCTTTTGCTGAAAACGAAATGCGTGAAGCCCGCGCCCGTCTGGATGAAAGTAAAACCCAGCTGCTGGCATATCAGAACCACAACAATATTCTCGATCCGCAGGCTCAGGCGATTGCAGCGACCACGCTGGTGAATACGCTGATGGGGCAAAAAATCCAGATGGAAGCGGAACTGCGCAACCTGCTGACCTACCTGCGCGATGATGCGCCGCAGGTGATCAGCGCGCAGAACGCCATTACCTCTCTGGGTAAGCAGATTGATCAGGAAAAAAGCAAAATCACCGCGCCGGATGGCCATCAGCTGAACAGCATGGCGGTAGATTTCGACAGCATTAAATCGAAAGTCGAGTTTGATACTGAACTCTACAAACTCACGCTGACATCGGTGGAGAAAACCCGTGTTGAAGCGGCACGAAAACTGAAGGTGCTCTCGGTGATCAGCTCACCGCAGCTCCCGCAAGAAACCACGTTCCCGAATATCCCTTATATGATCGCAAGCTGGCTGCTGGTGTGCTGCCTGTTATTCGGAACGATTAAATTATTGCTGGCCGTTATCGATGACCATAAAGATTGATGTGGTTTGTACCGCTATCCCTTTTTGCCTGAAGAATCGCACACAGAGCTTGTTATGAAATTATTGAAGTCCGTTTTAATTTTGCTGGCCTGCCAGCTTACCCAGGCAAATGCCATCGGGATCAACGCCGATCCGAACATGACCGGCGCCGCGCCGCTGCCGACTTTTCTAACCGGGCAGACGCAGCAGACCGGTTCTGATACCGGTTTTGATGATTCGCCACCGCCTCCGGTGCCTGCGGTCATGAGCCGTATGTTCGGTGCGCAGTTATTTACCGGCAGCGCGGCGGCTGATAACGCGGCCAGCATCGGATTCAACCCGAATTACATTGTCGGCCTGGGCGATCAGGTTCAAATCCGTTTGTGGGGCGCGTTCAATTTTGACGGCGCGCTGACCGTTGATCCGAAAGGTAATATCTTCCTGCCGAACGTCGGGCCGCTGAAAGTCGCCGGTGTGTCTAACAGCCAGCTGAACAGCGTGATCACCACCAAAGTGAAACAGGTTTATCAGGCTAACGTGAACGTTTATGCCTCACTGCTTCAGGCGCAGCCGGTGAAAGTGTTTGTCACCGGTTATGTCACCAATCCTGGCCTGTACGGCGGCGTGGCGTCTGACTCACTGCTTTCTTACCTGAGCAAAGCCGGTGGCGTGGATACCGAGCGCGGCAGCTATGTCGACATCGTGGTGAAACATAACGACCGCGTGCGTTCGCGCATCAATCTGTACGATTTCCTGCTCAACGGTGACCTGCGCCTGTCGCAGTTTTCTGATGGCGATACCATCGTGGTCGGACCGCGTCAGCACACGTTCAGCGTGGAAGGCGATGTCTTCAACAGCTACGACTTTGAATTCCGTGACAGCACGATCCCGGTCAGCGAAGCCCTGAGCTGGGCGCGTCCGAAACCGGGCGCGACGCACATGACCATTATCCGCCAGCAGGGCAGCATGAAGCGCAGCGAGTATTATCCGCTGGGCTCCGCGCCGGGTCGCTCATTGCAGGATGGCGACAAACTGATTGTCAGCTCTGACCGTTACGCGGGCACCATTCAGGTGCGCATCGAAGGCGCGCATTCCGGTGAACACGCCGTCGTGCTGCCGTATGGCGCCACTATGAGCCAGCTGCTGCCGAAAATCCGCACCAACTCTATGTCGCAGATTAACTCCATCCAGCTTTATCGCCGTTCTGTCGCATTGCGTCAGAAAGAGATGCTGGATCTGACGTTGCAGAAACTGGAAGAAGCGTCTCTGTCCGCACAATCCTCGACGCAGGAAGAAGGGCGTCTGCGTGCGCAGGAAGCCCAGCTGGTCAGCCGTTTCGTGGCGAAAGCCCGTCAGGTGGTGCCGAAAGGTGAAGTGGTGCTGAGCGAAACAAACCTGAATCAGGTGATCCTCGAAGACGGCGACGTCATCAATATTCCTGAGAAAACCTCGCTGGTTATGATCCACGGCGAAGTGCTGTTCCCGAATGCGGTGAGCTGGCAGAAAGGTCTGAGCCCGGATGATTACATCGACAAAGTCGGCGGTTATACGCAGAAAGCGGGTAACTCGAAAGTCATCCTGATCAAACAGAACGGCGAAGCGATTAACGCGGAAGACGTGAAAACGCTGCAACCTGGCGATGAGCTGATGGTGCTGCCGAAATACGAATCGAAGAACATCGAAGTCACACGCGGTATTTCAACGATCCTGTATCAGCTGGCCGTTGCCGCGAAAGTGGTTCTGACAATTTAATGATTGGGATCTTTTCTGCGGGAATTCAACGCATCCCGCATCTGGATGAGTTTCTCGGTCAGCCGTGCCGCAAGCTTTCTCTGCTGCGGCCAGTGCCGGAAGACATCACGCAGATTGCTGTGTGGGGATACCGGCCAACCGGTAATAAAGCCGTCGCCCTGGCCGCAAAATCAGGCCTGCCGGTATTGCGCCTCGAGGACGGATTTATCCGTTCTCTCGAGCTGGGCGTTAGTGGCGCTGCACCGCTTTCCATGGTGCTGGATACAGAGGGCATGTATTACGACGCCTCGCAGCCCAGCACGCTTGAGCGGCTGATCCACCAGCGGGAAGAGAACCAGCCGCTGCATGATGCCGCACGTCAGGCCATGCAGATGATTGTTGACGGTGACTTGTCGAAATACAACCAGGCACCGGCGTGTACGCTGACCCGGCCTGAGCAAGGCGCAGTGTTAGTGGTCGATCAGACCTTCGGCGATATGGCGGTGGTTTACGGCAATGCCGGCGCTGAACAGTTTGATGACATGCTGCGGTCGGCGATAGCTGATAATCCGCAGTCTGAGATTTGGGTGAAGATCCACCCGGACGTTTTGCACGGTAAGAAAGCGGGCTATTTCACGCAGATTGCCAGACTGGCGCAACAGGAGCCGCGGATCAAACTGCTGGCGGAAAACGTCAGTCCGCAATCTTTGCTGCGTCTGGTCGATCGCGTGTATGTGGTGACGTCCAACTATGGCTTTGAGGCGCTGATGGCAGGAAAACCGGTCAGCGTGTTCGGACAGCCGTGGTATGCGGGCTGGGGATTAACGGACGACCGTCATGCTCAGTCTGAACCGCTTCGTGCGCGGCGCGGTACAGCCAGTCTGGAAGATATCTTCAGCGCGGCCTGTTTGCGTTACAGCCGGTACATCAATCCGGTGAGCGGCAAGAGTGGCACGTTATTTGATGTACTTAGCTGGCTTTCGATGCAACGACGTCATCACCAGCAGCGGGCAGGACGCTTATGGTCGCCGGGGCTGACGTTGTGGAAGCGCAGCATTCTGGCGCCGTTTCTGCGAACCAGAAGCAATAAAGTGAATTTCAGTAAACGCTATGCCGGTGAAACCGCCTGCGTGGTGTGGGGGATCAAAGGCGAATCACGCTGGGGTGCGCAGACCGCGCAACAGCAGATCCCGCAATGGCGTATGGAAGACGGCTTTCTGCGCTCGGCCGGTCTGGGTTCTGACCTGCATCCGCCGCTGTCGCTGGTGCTGGATAAATCGGGCATTTATTACGATGCCACACGACCGAGCGACCTTGAGCGCTTGCTGAACCACAGTCAGCTGACGGCATTTCAGCAACAACGTGCCGCTGCGCTGCGTCAGCGTCTGGTCGCCAGTAAAGTCAGTAAATATAACCTCGGCGCTGCGTTTACCTTGCCAGCCGAAGCGGCGGGTAAAACGGTGATTCTGGTGCCGGGACAGGTGGAAGACGACGCGTCGATCCTGACGGGAACGATGTCGATTTGCACCAACAGTGATTTGCTGCGCACGGTGCGTGAGCGCAATCCTGACGCCTACATCATTTATAAGCCGCACCCGGATGTTCTGGTGGGCAACCGGCAGGGACATATTCCTGCGGAAGATGTCAGCCGCTGGGCAAACAGTCAGGCGCTGGATGCTGACATTATTCAGTGTATCCAGGCTGCTGATGAGCTGCATACCCTGACGTCGTTGTCGGGATTTGAAGCCTTATTACATGGCAAAAAAGTGGCGTGTTACGGCATGCCGTTTTATGCCGGATGGGGACTGACGCAGGATGAGCATGAATGTTCACGCCGGCTGCGCAGCCTCAGTGTAGACGACGTGGTTTACCAGGCGCTGATCGCGTACCCGTCGTATATCGACCCGCAAAGTCGGGAGCCCATTTTGGCGGAGCAGGCGGTTGAACTTCTCGCTGCGACCCCACGGGCAGAAATGCAATTCACAAGAATAAAAGCGGGCAGGATAGTCCGTTATTACAGAAAACTGCTCATGCTGATCCGGGTGACTTTAAGCACCTGAGAACAGCTTCTTACTAATGCCTGAGGCGTTGACGGAATCGGACAGAAATGGACAGTAAGGCGCTTACAACATTACTTTCTGGAAAAAAATACTTGCTGTTGCAGGGCCCGATGGGACCTTTCTTCAGTGATTTAGCGCAGTGGCTTGAGTCTCTGGGGCGGGAAGCGGTGAACGTCGTTTTCAACGGCGGAGACAGGCTGTATTCGCGTAAGCGTGAATACCGCTTGTACCAGCAGACGCCTGATGAGTTTCCGACCTGGCTGAAAGAAACCTGGCGGGAATACGACTTCGATACCATCGTGTGTTTCGGGGATTGTCGTCCGTTGCATCAGGCCGCTAAACGCTGGGCGCAGGCAAAAGGCGTGCGATTCCTCGCGTTTGAAGAAGGCTATCTGCGCCCGCATTACATCACGCTGGAACAGAACGGCGTGAATGCCTATTCCAGCCTGCCGCGCGATGCGGAGTTTTACCGCAGCCTGCCACCGATGACCATGCCGGAAATCGAACACCTGAAACCCTCAGGCTGGCAGCGCGTCCGTCATGCGACCCTGTATTATCTGGCAGGCTGGCGCTATCGCCACGACTTCCCGAAATATCGGCATCATAAATCCTTCTCGCCGTGGTATGAGGCGCGTTGCTGGACCCGTGCTGCGTGGCGTAAAAAACTGTATGCCTTCCGCCAGCGCAATGTGTTGCAGCAACTGCAGACGGATCTGGATCAGCGCTATTATCTGGCGATTTTGCAGGTATATAACGACAGCCAGATCCGCAATCACAGCCCGTATAAAGACGTGCGTGATTACATCAATGAAGTGATGCACTCGTTCGCCAGGAAAGCGCCGTCAACGGAGTTTCTGGTGATTAAGCATCACCCGATGGACAGAGGACACCGTTTATACGGACCGCTTATCCGCCAGCTGGGTAAAAAATACGGCATTAATAACCGTGTGATCTACGTCCACGACCTGCCGATGCCTGAACTGCTGACCCACTCAAAAGCGGTGGTCACGATTAACAGCACTGCCGGTATCTCTGCACTTATTCATAATAAGCCGCTGAAGGTGATGGGCAGGGCGCTGTATGACATTAAAGGCATGACCTATCAGGGACATCTGAACCAGTTCTGGACCTCAGGATTTAAGCCGGACATGAAGCTTTTCAAACAGTTCCGTCTATACTTGCTGAAGAATACGCAGATTAATGCGGTGTATTATGGTGCAAAACATAAAAAGGGACTTGAAATTGTCAGTAGTCAACATAAATATATTTTATCAAAATCGAATTCATTTTGACATGAGCGATAATTAAAGGAGGCCAATATGATAACTTCAAGTAAAAAATTCCTTCTTCTAAGCACCTTGTCGTTATTTATTTTGGCCAACTCTTGCGTAAATTATGTTTTTGCAAATGGTATTGATAATGCTTGTGGTAATCTTGAAATACATGGTGAAGTCAAGCTTAATAAAAATTGCACCTATCAAGGGCCATTAGTTATTACTAAAAGCAATACATATCTGGATTGTAATAATGCTATTTTAGATGGTAAAAATAAAACTTCCAATGGGGTTATTATAGATGCGCAAGGGCATGGAATTTCAAATGTAACAATAAAGAATTGCAATATAAAGAATTATATTTTCAGTGGTATTAAAGTTTCTTCAGGAATTCCAGCTAATAAATTAACTAACAATCGAAGTGAAAATTATAAAAAAAATGCAAGTAACATAAAAATTGACTCAGTTACTATCAATCAAGTGAGTAGGGTTGGTATTTATTTAGAGGCTTATACTACTGATACGGAAATCACAAACTCTATAATTAGTGATTCCGGCGGAGTTGGAGTTTACCTTGATCAGGCTTCGAAAAACAATATTATCAGTAACAATATAATCACTAATAATGGTGTTTCAGTCTCAGGGTATAAAAGAGAAGGTGTAGCTGTAGATTCTTCTGCAGGCAATATTATTCAAGATAATACATTTAATGGGAATGGATTAGGAGGAGTGTTTTTATATAAGAATTGTGGAGAGAAGATCAGTTCTGGAAAATCTGTGTTACGATGGCAGCACAGTGATAACAATATTATTCGCAGAAATTTATTCGTAAATGAATCGGTCGGTATTTGGATAGCATCTAGGCAAAGTTATAACTTAAGAAAATGGGATTGCGGCGACAAACCAATGGATGCCAAAGGGGAGTATTATGAAGATTATGCGGATAATAATGTTGTTGAAAATAATAAATTCTGTGATGTCAAAATGCCAATTAGGATCGAAGGTGATAATAATATCATATCAAAAAATCTATTTGATGATAACAACCTCAAGGAAGTAGAAATACCTACTTCCATGAGAGAGAAATTAACTGGTAAAAAGGCAACGGGAAATATTATTACTGGGAGTGAAAAGATAGAGTGTAAAAAAAGTAACTAGTTATCAGCGTTGCATCTCAATTTCTTCAATGACTAGTTGTGAGTCTTTCCTTTGTATTTTTATTTTAGGAGGGCTTAGTTTCATTAATAGTCCAGACGAAATAGAGTCTTCTATTTTTGATACTGAATCGAGAATGTTGGAATACTTTAATTCTCCTAATACGCTTTTATCCAAGAGGTAATCCCACCATTTTAATTTATTTAATCTTTCAATTAAGGATGTAGGGAATCTTAACTTAATTATTTTTGCTGGATTTCCACCAACAATACAATAGTCAGGAACATCGCCAACGACTACAGAACCTGCGGCAATAATGCAACCATTACCTATTGTTACTCCTCTTTTTATAAAAACATTTGAACCTATCCATACGTCATTGCCGATAGTTGTTCTGATTTTTTTTTATAACATATTTTTCATCAGAAACAATTTTATTGAACTCATCACTATAGCCGAATATGCCCTTATCATTCCACGCAAATCCACTTGTACTCAACCAATCCACCGGGTGTTCTATTGGCCCAATCATCGCGCGGTGAGCGATAGATGTAAAACGGCCAATATCTGAGTTATGAATAATAGAGTCATAATTACCGTATGAGTAAGCGCCTATTGTACTTCTGTAACCTCTAAATCGTATCGATGACAAATTCGCAGGCCGTTCAAGTATGATTTCACCTTGTAGCTCTAAAGGTTTTTCTTGATTAGGAATATTTATCATTATATTTCCAAATTTTGACTTGCCCCTCCCTTGTTAACAGGGAAGGGCACAATATTACTTAAAGGATAACCAGCCAATCACTCTCAGCGGGGCATGTTTAGAATCAGAAAAAAACAAATGTGGATTTTTAGATATTTTGTTTTTCATCTTTTTTTTTGTGAAAATTTTCACACAAGGAACTAAAACTCTACCTAATAATGTTTTAGAATTATTTTTGTGAATGTTGTTAATATTAGTAATTGTGCTTTCTATTTTTTCGCTTGCACTTACCTGCTCTACAACTCCAGCTGGAGGTACGGGCTTAGCTAATGGCTTAGAGACAGGTTTTGGCTTAGCTTTGGGGGTTTCTGAGCTAATATTTAAGTGCCAATTTAAGTAGCTTCTGTTTGAATAGTCAAATCCATCGAGACTTAGGCCAGTAAGTGTCAGAGTATTATCTAAGTTAAGAATTTCTACACAAATATTATCATATGCGTGGGATTTTCTATCCGAAAATTCCCGGAGAATGTCTTGAGCATTGAACCAGCTATATTTTCTAAAAATTAACCAAGTAAGGAACAACTTAACTTTTTCTTCGTCTAATTCATAATCTTGAGAAGTTTCAATTAAGCTCGCGCTTTCAGATACAGAAATACATCGCTTTGCGAACAGGTTATTCCCATTATAATATGCATTGCCAATATGATACACCGGCTTATTATGAATTAACGCCAGAAGTCCAACCCCGGAGTTGTACAAGGTTACAGCGTCAGCTATGTCGATTAAAGCATGAATATTATCACATTGATCTGCGCAAATTATATTTTCATAATCACTTGTCCAGCTTAAATCATATTTGCTCAGTGGGTGTTGTTTTATTATGAACAAAATATCTGGATGGCTTTCTACCGCTTCTTTAATGTTAGATTCATATTCTTGATAGCTAGGGTAACCTTCCGTGAAATAATTAACGGCCATATCATCACGTAACTGCAATGGGATGAATATTTTCCTTTTATCTGAGAATCTTAATAGAGTATGTTTTTGCCATGTTTTGGAATATGAATCCATGGCTTCTAAGGAAGTATTTCCTTCTTTCATCATGGAAAGAATTTTCTCGGCGGAGCTTAATTCATCGTCAGTGAAATTTTTTCTGTCTAACTGCTTATTGATAGAGTGATAATCTGTATCTCCATAAGCAACTTCATCTGCGTAATATATTGAATTAGGTAAGCCACCTCTTTCTATAACTGTTACTTGAATTCCAAGCTTTTTAGCGACTTCAATAATTCCTCTAAATACAGCATGACTTTTCATATAGGGATTGAAAATAAAAACTCTTTCAAATTTATTATTCTCAAGTGCATATAGAGTTGATGAGATAGCCTCGTCTGTTTTCTCATTTAACACTGACAGTGTATATCCTGCAAGTCTTAAAGGAAGGAAATAACCCCATTGTGCTTTATCACTAAAGACACAGAGAGCAGATTTTTTTCTTGGGATATAATCGACAGAAAGCAATTGAGAGTTGGATTTTGAATGACGTTCTAAGACAGTGTTGAATCTTTCTCTTTTCCAATCGTTACTTTGAGTCCAATATCCCTTAGCACTTGGTTTTTCATGCCAAAGGTGGAAAGCTTTAAGGCCAAGTGATTCCGAAGGTAAAGTGAAAGCTTCAAGGTATCTACGGAATCCAACGTACTCTTTATCACCCCAAAAAGAACCTTTCAGCGGTCCATAGAAGTCTTTTTCGAGGCCGGTAGGGACTGGAATATTTGTCGATAATTTAGCTAGCCTAATTAAAAATTCAAAGTCTTCTGAACCATGTCCACGGAATTCATCGCAATATCCACCTGCAATATCGAACATTTTTTTATGCATGAAGAATGTATTGCTATATGGTGCTACGAATTCGAAGATATCTCCAAACTCTGTTCCCAAACCATCAAAACTCCATTTTGTGATTAGCTTATCTTTTTCATTTTTACTATCGAGGGATTCAAAATACTCACTTGAGTCCTTGTTAACATGAAAAATCGGCATTGTAATTATTTTTCTAGGATTTTTCTGTAGTTCAAGTCGATTAGATAAATTTACTAAGCGCTGAAAAATATCACTTTCATATACAAAGTCGATATCCGCGAAGAAAATAAAATCGGTAGTGACCTCAGAAAATGCAATGTTTCTGGCTTTAGATGCTGAAAAAACGCCATCATCTTCGATATGTATTAGTTTTGCTCCATATTTATCACATACTTGAACAATTTCTTCTGCATATTTATCTTTAGAACCAAAGTCAATAATTAGAAAATTTGGGGAGGGATTGTAAAAATCAAGTGCGAACTTAAGCCTTTCAATAATCCAAGGTGTTACTTCACCTGCTCTAATACCATAGCACAGAGTAATGTCGGAAATTTTTACTGGGTGGACGTCTATTGCATCCTTGACTACATCAATTAATTTTTTGTGTTTTGTTGACATCTTATGGCACCCTTTGATATTTTTTAAAACGGATATGAATTTGCGAAAAATTATAAGTGATCAAATTTGATTTAATATAATCACTAAATTCCTTCATCTTGTTTATATAATTCAATCGCATTTTGTACAGAATCTAAAAACAAAATCTTGTTATCTCTTCCGATAAACAAAGCTACATCGCAAAACTCTTTAAGTGATCCCAGACTGTGGGACACCATCAAAAAGCTGGCTTCTTCATGACGTGCTTTAAACAAGTCAGCGCATTTCTGTTTGAATCTGGCATCGCCGACCGCTGTGACTTCATCGACAAGATAGTAATCAAATTTAAACGCCATGCTCAGGCCAAAACCCAGACGGGATTTCATGCCGGAGGAATAAGTTTTAATCGGCATATCAAAGTATTTACCCAGCTCGGCAAACTCTTCGACGAAGGCGACTTTTTCACGTAACTGGTCTGGTGTGGAATAAAGGCGCGCGACGAATTTCACATTTTCCCGTCCGGTCAGACTGCCCTGAAAGCCACCGGCCAGTCCGACCGGCCAGGATATGGTTTTATCGGTGTGAATCTTGCCGGAATCAGGACGGTCAATGCCGCCGATAACGCGTAACAGTGTTGATTTACCGGCGCCATTTCTCCCAATTAACGCCACGCTTTTACCAGAAGGCAGTTCAACGTTCAGATCTTTAAAAACGTAATGGCGGCCTTTCGGTGTGCGATAGGATTTTGTCAGGTTTTCGATTTTTATCATGATGTCAGCATCGCCTCTTCACGGTTTCGGTAAAGGGCTAATCCGATGAATAATACAACCAGAGTACAGGCGGCCAGATAATTCAGGCTGACGCCTTCGCTGATATAACCAGGAACAACGGATTGACGGCAAAGTTCTACGACGTGAACGATAGGGTTCCATAGCAGATACGGCCAGTATTCTTTCGGGATGTTGTGCAGCGAAAACATAATGCAGGAAATAAAATAGAGAGGCTTAACCAGAATAGGTAAGAACTTTTCGGTTTCAGGGAATGACTTCCCGACCACCATAAATATTAAGCCCATACCGAAGGAGAACAGGACTAAAAGTACCCATACTAGAATCAAAGTAATAAGTTTAGTGACCTCAAACTCTTCGCCCAGCAGACCTACAATTGCCATAAGTAATATGTACACGACGGCATATATCAGTGTTTCTAACAACGCTCTGGCGATGATGGTATCTACAGGACGAACAGGGCGGTAATTAAAGAGACCCTGGTTGGCTTCAATAGCGCCTATAGATCGGTTGGTAATATTGCTGAAAACAAAGAAAGGAATAATGCCATTAATCAAAAATACCGGAAATGAAATATCAGGCATCGTGCGGTGCATAACATAGCCAAAGATCCCCAATAAAATCAGCATATGCGCCATCGGTTCTAAGGCTGCCCACAGATAACCCAGTCTGAACTTACCAAAACGAGTCTTAATTTCCCTCAAAAACAGCGCTTTTACCGCCGCCTTCTGAACTTCTAAGCCACTACGTGCCATCGGATTATTCCAGTGTTTAACATTTCCACGCTACCGCCCCTGGCTTACAGCAGCCAATGCGCTCAGGAACGGGTCGGATTGTGGGGAGTCGGTTGTGCATAACACATCAAAGATGTGTCAGGAGCGGGGGAGTCACTTATCCATAAGTTGCGTATAGAGGACTGATGCCGGGGGAACATCCCTGGTAAATATCTCTATTTTTTATAAGGTTAGAGTGAGATACCCTTTTCACAAAAATGCAAAGGTTGCGAAAAAATATTTCAGCAAGTTTCAGGGGTGACCACACCTATGTAAAATTGCTTTGAACTATTAATTTGTATTAAATCATTCATACGGCCTATTGGTTTAAGAATTCTCTGAGGTGATAAATAAACTGTTGGTTTTTCAGTAAGATAATGAAACCGGTCCCATTGGTCTAAGTTGCGGATATAGTTGAAATTGTAACTATTCATCAGAGGTATTATTAAATTCTGATGCAAAGTTACTGAGTGTGGCGGGTTTTAAGTCAAATTTTCACAAGAGGGGAGCGGGGCTGGATAGCGGACATAAAAAAGCCAGCGACTTTCGTCACTGGCCTTTCGCATTAATCACTCAGAGTTCCGCAGCCTGATTCTGCGGTATCGGGCAACATTTACCCGATAAGGATTACCTGATTCTGATTACTCGATATTTGATTCGATGAACCACAGGAATTTATCCAGGTCGCGCGATGCGGCGGTGAAAATATCTGCGGTATCTTCATCTTCAACTTCACCAATCGCCTTGCGGGTATCGTTAGCGACAACGGCGAAACGATCCGCCAGCGCTTTCAGATGTTCCTGCACGGTATGGATGTTGGTCGGGTAGCTTTTCAGCGGAGTTTTATCGTTAACAACCTGAACGGTACCCAGCGCCACGCCACCTAACTGCACCACACGTTCTGCGATGGTGTCCTGGTGATCGATAACTGCAGTACGGAATCCATCAAGCATTTCGTGGACGGCGATGAAGTTAGCGCCACGCATGTTCCAGTGTGCTTGTTTGATAATCAGTGACAGATCAATATATTCGGCCACCAGACGGTTCAGCACCTTGATAGTATCCAGCTTGACGCTTTCATCTAAATCGTTGCGTGTATAAATAAGCTCAGAAGATTTCGTTTTGACCAGTTTAGCGGTACTCATATTCATATCTCCTTGTTTCATTAAAATTAATTGCTACAAACGTGTTTCTCAACTGCATTCAGTATAGCAATAAATCGAAATTTTGCAGGACAGCATTTCCTATCGCTTCGATAGCATCTGTCTAATAGACAATTCCGTATTTGAGGAACCACCTTATCACACTGATTTATAAGGTGGATAGGAATCCTCCTGAACAGATAAAATATTATCGCGAAAATCATTAAATGCCAGTGATAATAATTTTCATTACAACGGTCAGATATTATTAAATGTAAGCTGACGTGTGGGGATATATATCCTGGCTCTGGTTTCAACGGAAGCCGTCATTTATTCACTGAAAACGATTTATGCACCGAAAATAGTTGCTGGCATAAATTATTCTTTTGAAAACATAACGGCAGGAAAAGCCTGCCGTTTTATATTTCATAACGTCGATCGCAGGGTATCGCAGTGAATCAAAGTGCCAGAGCACCGCTGTACAGCACTGCACCTGTCGGTTGTCCGGTCGGTGAGCCTCCGCGCGGTTCCAGACTGATTGCCAGCGTATAACCCGGATCAGGCATCTTTTCCGCCAGTGCCAGTTGTGTCGGTTGTTGTGTATTCAGCAGACCGAGCGAGCGGGGTTTGCCGCCAGGCGGAATGGCCCACAGTTCCAGGCTATGGTTGTCGGCGATACCTTGCGCCTTAAGCGGCGTCAGCATCAGGCTGCGGGTACTCATATCCACGCTCACCACCCATTGCCCGTTCTGCACACCGGCACTGCTGGCGAGAACAGCCACCGGTGTCGGCGTTTCAGGTTGCACCATAAGGCGCGGGATGAGTAACAGCGCGGCAAGCCCGGCGGCCAGCGCCCAGCCAAGATATGTGCGCACCGGTCTTTTAACGGGAACCGGTAATCTGGCCGGTTGTAATGCAAGGTTGTGCTGAATGCGCTTCCACACCGAAGCGGGCGGAATGACCGGGACAATCTGATTATCCAGTTGTGTGAAAGCTTCCTGCCAGCGGGCGACTTCAGCCGCCAGTTCAGGGTCTTCCCGCATTTTCTGCTCGAACTGAATCCGCGCTGCGCCGCGTAAGGTGCCGAGCGCATATTCAGCCGCGAGGGCAGCATGATAATGGCTTCTGCTTTTCATAGGCCTGCGCAGCTCTTTAAGTGATCCAGGGCGCGACGGATCCAGCTTTTAATCGTCCCCAGAGGTTGTTGTAAATGCGATGAGACCTCACCGTGTGACAGGCCCTGATAATAGGCAAGAGTCAGGCTTTGTCTCTGTTCGGCGGGAAGGTGCGCGAGACAGTCGGCCAGTATTTTGGCTTCGCTGTCCTGCTGCAACCGTTGTAAGGGTTCATCGTGGTCGCTGGCATCGTTTTCTCCCAGGTTGTCATCCAGTTCTTCTAACTGGTTGTCGCTCCCGCGCATCCAGTCGATAGCGCGGTTGCGGACAATATGGGTGAGCCAGGTCATCGGGGAACTCAGCGCCGGATTATACGACCCGGCACGGTTCCACGCGGTGATATAGCTGTCATGCAACACTTCTTCTGCCCAGGCATGACGGCGCAGCATTCTCAGCGCGACGGCAAACAGCCGGGGGGACGTCAGACGGTACAATTGCTCAAATGCCTGTCGGTCGCCAACGGCCATGGCGCTCATCAGTTCACGCTGTACTTCCTGTGCTTTCTCTGGTGTTGGCTTAACTAAAAAATTGTCATGCATTCGCCCGTCCTGACTTACTGAGGTGCTGTTTCATAAAGAAATCATGCCCTCAGTATAGTCGGTATTATTTTGGCATCAGGACGGTATCAATGACGTCGATCACACCGTTCTTCTGCTGGACGTCATAAGTACTGATATTGGCGACATTCCCTTTGCCATCTTTCAGCTGAATATTGTGCGGGCCATTATTCATGATCCACAGCGGCTGGCCGTTGACGGTTTTCAGTTCCGCCGTGCCGTTACCTTTTTTCAGCAGTTTTTCCAGATCTTTCATTTCATACTTACCCGCCACCACGTGGTAGGTCAGGATGCTGGTCAGCGTGGCTTTGTTTTCCGGTTTCACCAGATTGTCGACAGTCCCGGCTGGCAGTTTAGCGAAAGCGGCGTTGGTCGGCGCAAACACAGTGAACGGACCTTTACCCTGCAACGTATCCACCAGACCCGCCGCTTTCACGGCGGCGACCAGGGTGGTGTGGTCTTTCGAGTTCAGGGCATTTTCTACGATATTTTTAGAAGGATACATTTCAGCGCCACCGACCATGGTGGTGCTTTGGGACATCATTGCAGCCATTGACGCGGTGCTCAGCAGAAGAGATGCACAGATAGCGGTACGGAGTAATGTTTTCATGATGGTGTCCTTTGTCGTTGAGTAGGTAAGGTCTTGCCTCACATCTATACATACGAACGGACCCCCGCTTTTGGATGCAGGAAAAATGAAAAAAAATCGAAATTAATGAAAGTAATTTGCAATGCATTGATAAAAAAGAACAAACAGAAAAGAAAAAGCCACGTCGGATGAACGTGGCTTTTTGACAGAAAAACGCAGGGCTATTTGCCGAAAGGCTATTTACCGGAAGGATTATTCCCGGCGATATCGACCGTTTCTATTTTTGTTTTACGCTGAATCGTCAGCGTCGAACCGGCCGAGGCTGCGATAATTGCCGCCAGCCCAAGCCACTGTGTTCCCGTCAGGAACTCGCCGAGGAAGATAATGCCGGAAAGCGCGGCCATCGCCGGTTCCATGCTCATCAGCGTGCCGAAAGTTTTAGCGGGCAGTTTGGTCAGCGCCATCATTTCCAGTGAATAAGGAATAGCTGACGTGAGCAGGGCGATCAGCAGGCCCAGCGGCAGGATCTCCCAGCTGAATATGGAGGTCTTCGCCTGGATGACACCGACAGGGAAGAAGATCAGTGCGGCAATCAGCGAGCCCATTGCGGCAGTGCCGGGGCCGTAGCTGCTGCCAGCTCGTTGTCCGGCAAGAATATAAATCGCCCAGCACGCACCCGCAATCAGCGCAAAACACGCGCCTTTGAGATCAACACCGCCCGCGCTCTGGCCGAGCGGCAACAGGAACAGCAATCCGGTGACGGCCAGCACGACCCAGATAAAATCGACAGGTCTGCGTGAAGAAAACATCGCCACGGCCAGCGGGCCGGTAAATTCCAGTGCAACGGCAATGCCCAGCGGCACGGTGCGCAGTGCCAGATAAAAGGAATAATTCATGCAGCCCAGTGCCAGACCATACATCAGCAGTGAACGCAGATTGCCGCCGCGCATTTTCAGGCGCCACGGACGGAAATAGAGCAGCAACAGAATGGAGCCGATACCCAGTCGCAGCGCGGTGACGCCTTGTGGCCCGACTACCGGGAACAACGTTTTGGCCAGTGACGCGCCGCCCTGTAATGAGAGCATGGCGATCAGCAGCAACAGGATCGCCACCAGGGGAGACGCTTTTTTAGGTAACGCCGGGATTGGGGGGCTGTTGTTATTTGTCGCAGGCGGCAGAGTCGTCTGCGTTTCCGGCGTGTTCTTTCCTGAATGAGTCATCCTTTGAGCCTTTTGAGGTGATTCCATAAATTCAGAATCTTTTAGATTTATAGTTTTGAAAAGAAAGGTAAAGCAAGGTAAGTGTAGAGGGAAAACGGAAGAGAAAAAATCCTGATAAAAAGTTTTTTTCAGAACGTGTTTTTTTAAAAGAAGCGAAAAAACGCCTGAAAAGTGTCCATTTTTTGCCCAGATAATTAGGAATTATCTGCTAATTTCAAAAAGTTCAATAAGTTTATCTTATAGTTTATGTGACGAAAATCCCAATTAAATTATATGGATAGGGTGCTCTGGAAACTTCCTGTTACACCATATGATGCTTTGGACATCTTAAATGAGGCAGAGTTTCACACTAGTTTTTGTTATATTTTGGAACGTGAAGGTTACTTTGGTTTCTTATTTGAGGTGGTTATGATGAAAAAAATCGCATGTCTTTCCGCATTAGCTTGTGTAGTTGCACTGGGCGCATCAAGCGCATTCGCTGACACCAGCACCGTTACCGCTGGTTATGCTCAGGGTGATATGCAAGGCGTTGCTAACAAAGCAAACGGCTTCAACTTAAAATACCGCTGGGAACAAGATAGCAACCCACTGGGCGTTATCGGTTCTTTCACCTACATCGAAGATGACAGCACACCGGCATCTGGCGACTACCGTAAAGCACAGTACTACGGTCTGACTGCTGGTCCAGCTTACCGTCTGAATGACTGGGCTTCCATCTACGGTGTTGTGGGTGTGGGTTACGGTAAAACTCAGTACAACGAATCAGCAGCATCTACCAGCCGTGAAAAATACGATTCAAGCGATTACGGCTTCTCTTACGGTGCTGGTCTGCAGTTCAACCCAATCCAGAACGTTGCTCTGGACGTGTCCTACGAACAGTCCCGCATCCGCAGTGTTGATGTTGGTACCTGGATCGCAGGCGTGGGTTACAGCTTCTAATTCTTCGCCCTGCGTAACGCTTCGTCGTTACACACCCGCGAAAACAAAAACCGCTCAACTGAGCGGTTTTTTTTTATGACTTTTTTTCAGCGGGTAGTGGAGACGGGACCGTTATTTGCACCTTTGCCGCTTAAGTGGGGGAGGCGGGGAGGGGGTTTAGGGGGCAACTCAAATCCCGCTGTACCAGTTATATCCCTGATCTTCCCAGTAGCCGCCGGGATATTCGTTGGTAACGAAAATCGCGCCAATGTGTTTGGCGTTTTTGAAGCCAAGCTTGGTGGGCATTCTCAGGCGTAACGGGTAACCGAAATCCGGCGGTAACGGTTTGCCGCCGAAATCCAGCGCCAGAATGGTTTGCGGATGCAGCGCCGTCGCCATATCGATGCTGGAATAATAACGGTCGTCACATTTGAATCCGACGTATTTAGCGGTCAGATCTGCGCCGATGTGCTGTAAAAACGTTTTCAGCGGCACGCCTTTCCACTGACCAATTGCGCTCCAGCCTTCAATGCAAATCAGACGGGTGATCTGACTTTCCTGAGGCAGTCGCTGTAACTGTTCCAGCGTCCACGAGGCTTTCTTTTGCACCAGACCGGAGACTTCAAGCCGGTAATTGGGAATGTCTATTTCCGGCACGTTGTATTCCGGATAATAAGCATTGAAGCGGAACGGCGTGGTGATCTGGTCAGCGCGATAGGTTTGCGCCAGTTTTTGTCCGCTGAACAGCCAGCCTTGCACGCGGTCATTCCAGCGTGACATCGCCCACAGCACTTTATCGACCTCGTCACCGTCCTGCAGATTACAGCCAGTGAGCATCGATACCGCGCCTAACGTGAGGCCTCCACGCAATAACATGCGGCGCTGAATATTGACCAGTTGCTTGCGCTGATCGGGCTCAAGAATAATTTTTGGCCGGCGTGATTTATCACTCATCGGCGCTTTCCTCCGTACTTATTTTTTTGCCGCCGGTCAGCATTGCCACGAAGGTTTTTGGCACCAGCAGAACCATCAGTACGTGAATAATGACGAACAGCATCACGCCGCTCATCGCAAAAAAATGCACATAACGCGCGATATCAAAACCGCCAAACAACCACACCAGACCGCTGAACTGTACCGGTTTCCAGATGGACAAACCGGAAAGCAAAAGCAATACGCCGAGCAACAGCACGCCGCTGTACATCAGTTTTTGCACGGCGTTGTACTGCCCGAGTTTGTGGGGAAGTTTGAATGTCAGCGCGCGAACGGTATCGCGCCAGACGGAGCGCGGCGAAAAGGGGTAAAAGTCGCGGCGGAAATGGCCGCTGAACATGCCCCAAAGAATGTAGAAAAGGGCGTTTGCTGCCAGCAACCACATGACTGCCAGATGCCAGGCGATGTTGCCGCCCAGCCAGCCGCCGAGGGTCGTGCTCTGGGGAAAGGTAAACGAGAAAATCGGGTCGGCGTTATAAATCCCCCAGCCGCTCATTACCATGCCGATCATTGCCAGCAGATTAATCCAGTGACAAATGCGCACCGGCCAGGAATGCACCCTGCGTTTGCGAAGTGGAGAGGGCTGAGGTTTCACGGAAAAACTCCTGTTGTCCGGTAAGGCCGTCAGGCCGGATTACATTGGTGGCGTAACGCCGTCTTTGCCCGCAGAAATGCCGCGTGCAACCAGGGAACCTTTGTCATCTTTCATCGCGAACAGCACGACTTTGGTGCCCGGTTTCAGCAGACTGCGGTCACCCGGTGCCAGCAGAACGACCGGTACATCGTCAGGAACGACAACGGTTTTCTCTGCATCATGGTATTTCACAGTCAGCGTGCGGCCATTGCTGTTAACCAGTTTGCCGACGGTGCCGTTGGTCATGGTGTTGATTTTGCCGTCCGGCGATTCAAACGGATTGAAACCTTCGCCGCTGCCGCGCAGGCTTGGCGCAAATACGTGAACTTCCAGCGCTTTCAGTGTGCCGTTGGCCTGAGGTACTGCCGCCGTACCGATGAAGCTGTCGGCTTTGATATCGCTGATCTGGCCTTTGGTGACGGAGTTGATACGGGTTTTATCCGTCAGCTTAACGTCGAGCTTTTCGCCCTGACGGGTGGTGATTTGTACTGATGAGTCATTAACAGAATCAATGGTTCCGCGTGTTGGTTTGATCACGTTATCGGCGGCAAAAGCCGATGCCATTGTGCTGCTCATCAGCAGTGAACCCAGTAACAGACCCGCAAGACGTTTGGTGGTATTCATTATTAACTCTCCAGTTTCCGGCATTATTTCATTTGGTTAGAAGAATCACTGACCCTGCCAGTGATGAATAGCTTCATTAAGAGTGGACGATAAACCGGGATTGGCTGATGACAAATTGATGACAAAATTGTCATCAAAGGTGTCTGGCGAAACTGATAAACTTCCCCATGAATCATTCTTTGGGAGAATGGTATTGCGGCGCTGAGGGCCTGAATGCGGATACTGGTGATTGAAGACGATGTCAGTACGGGCGATTACCTGAAAAAAGGGCTGACCGAAGCCGGTTATAGCGTCGATCTGGCGCGTAACGGGGCCGATGGCCTGTTTCTGGCGCTGGAGGAGGGCTATGACACGGTGATCCTCGATGTCATGCTGCCCGGCCTCGACGGCTGGCAGGTGATGGAAGTTCTGCGCAAGAAAAGCGACGTGCCGGTGCTGTTTCTCACCGCACGTGATGAAGTGCAGGATCGCATCCACGGGCTGGAACTGGGCGCTGACGATTATCTGATCAAACCGTTTTCCTTTACCGAACTGGTATTGCGTATCCGCACGTTGCTGCGCCGTCCGGCAGCGCGTGAGCCGGATATTTACTCGGTCGATGACCTGCATCTTGATGTGCTACGCCGTCGCGTAACCCGTCAGGATCAGACCATCGCGCTGACCAATAAAGAATTCATGTTGTTGCAGCTGCTGATGCGTCGCGAAGGCGAAGTGCTGTCGCGCACCATGATCGCCTCGCAGGTATGGGATATGAATTTCGACAGTGATACAAACGTGGTGGATGTCGCCATTAAGCGTCTGCGCGCCAAAGTTGACCGTGGCTTTGAGCTGAAACTGATCCACACCGTGCGCGGCATCGGCTACGTCTGTGAAGTGCGCAATGACTGATTTAACCTCCGCTAAAAAGCCTGCACGGGCCATGTCGCTGACGCTGCGCGCCACATTACTTTTTGCGCTGCTGGCCTCGCTGGTGGTCAGTGCCGTGGGCTTTTATCTCTACTATTCGATGGACAAAGAACTGGTGCGCCGTGCGGATTATCAGGTCAGCGGGCGCGTGCAGTATTTTCGCCATCTGCTGGCGAATGAATTCCCGCTGTCACAGCTGAGCCGTAATCCTGGTCTATTTGAAAATATGCTCGGCAATGAGCGCGATATTCTGACCTTCAGCCTTTCCGGTGAACCGCCGTTAATCAACGTCAATCCTTCACACCTTGTTTTGCCGCCGTTTGCCGCGGTACCCGAAGGGCAGCCGCTGACGCTGAAAACGGTTCACGGGCAAAAGGCGCCAGATGGCACGCCGGTGCGTTTTGCCCGTGCTGCGGTAAAAATTCAGGACGGACGCACGGTTGAAATTACCGCAGGCCATTTCATGACCGAAGAATCGCGCCTGTTAGAAACCTTCCGCTGGGAAATTATCGGCGCAGTGTTGTTTTCGTATGTGCTGATTGCCGCACTGGGTTATCTGGTCATCCGCCGCGGGTTGAGGCCGCTGCGCAATATGGCGCGGGAAGCGACGCAAATCCACCCGGCCAGCTTATCGACGCGCCTGAGTACAGACAAAGCGCCGCAGGAATTACAGCAACTCATCCTTTCTTTCAACGATATGCTGGAAAGGCTGGCGGAAGGTTATCAGCGCCTGACGCAGTTTTCCGCTGATCTGGCCCATGAAATCCGCACGCCGGTGGGCGCGCTGATGGGGCATTGTCAGGTGGCGTTGTATCAGCCACGCACGGTCGAAGAATATGAAACACTGCTTGCTAACAATATGGAAGAACTGGAACGCATCTCGCGCATGGTCGAAAACATCCTGTTCCTGGCGCGTGCTTCGGATGCGCGGTCGGTTCTCACCATAACCAGCATTGATGTTTCATCAGAAATTACGCGTATCCAGGAATATTTTGAAGGGCTGGCAGAAGAGCGGGAAATGACCCTGCATGGCGATGGGCGCGGTGTATTACACGCGGATGCTATTTTGTTCCAGCGTGCGCTGAGCAATCTGGTTGCCAATGCGGTGCGTTATGGCCGTGAAGGAACCGAAGTGGTATTGCGCGCCGAACCTCATGCTAAAGGCATGGATATTCACGTTATCAGTCAGGGCGATCCGATACCGGCAGATAAGCTCGGAAAACTTTTCGACCGTTTCTATCGTGCGGATGCGTCGCGCAGTGAAGGTGGCAGTTCGAGCGGGCTCGGTTTATCGATTGTTCAGGCCATTATGGCGCTGCATCAGGGCAGTGTCAGTGTTGAAAGTTCAGCGCAGGGAGAGACGCGTTTCACGCTGTCCTTTCCTGATGCGGGTCACAAAGATTCTTAATAATTGCTCAACAGATTTCAAAAAATGAGTCGGAAAAGTATGAAACCCACATTTCTATGGCTTTGAAACATAAGCAATTCGTTAATTTTGTAACATTATCACATTGGAAGTCACCAATGACTTTGAACGATTATAGGCGTTCCGGGGTCTGAATTGTCCTAAGGAGCAGGTTCCATCCTCCGGTACGAGCGGTCTTTACGACGTAAACAGACTCACAAAAGAGCCATTTATTTCTAATGCATAAATTACGAACACTTTCGCAACAGAGCATCTCTTTGTTCATTGCACTTTATCTTGGGATTTTACTGAACCTTCCGATCTTCTTCCGTCGTTTCGAGCAGCTGCATTATGACAATGCGTTGTCCATTGCTGTTGAAGCGATCGCCTGTTTCGCGCTGGTCTACTTCCTTTGTATGTTGCTGTCTTATACCGGAAAAACCGTTTTCCGTGTGCTGATGACGGCCATTGTTATTTCCTCCGCTGCCGCCAGCTATTACATGATCCTGTTCAACGTCGATATCGGTTACGGTATTTTGGCGGCGGCGCTGGCATCGGACTCCATTGATCTCTCGAAAGAATCTGTCGGAACGCACTTCATCGCCTGGACGGTTTTGGTCAGCCTGATCCCGGTCCTGCTGTTGTGGCTGAGCAAAATGCCGGGTGCGGCGCTCAGACAAACCACCTTTAAAAATCTGGCGGTGAGAACCGTGCTGCTCGCGGTTTCCGGGCTGATTTGTTATATGCCGCTGCGTCTGATGGGCAAAGTGCAGGATCGTCACGACATCGTCAATAACCGCATGATGGCGAGTTATGGCGGCGTGGTTGCCGGAACGTATTCGCCGTCGAACTGGCTTTCAGCGCTTGGACTTTACACCTATAGCAGCTACAGCAAAGCCGAAGACAACAAAAACCTGTTCGATCCAGCCAAACATTTCACTTACACCGCACCGGCTGATGCCAAAGATATGTATGTGGTGTTTGTGATCGGCGAAAGTGCGCGTCGTGACCATATGGGTCTGTACGGCTACGACCGTGACAACACGCCGAATCTCGACAAAGAGAAAAACCTGGTCGCGTTGCAGGGCTATTCCTGTGATACCGCCACCAAACTTTCCCTGCGCTGCATGTTTGTTCGCGAGGGCGGAGCCTCTGAAGAACCGCAGCGTACCCTGAAAGAAGCTAACGTGTTTTCCGTTCTGAAAAGCAATGGCTGGAGCTCTGAGCTTTATTCCATGCAAAGCGAAGCGTGGTTCTACAATAAAACCCGCGCTGACGATTATTCACTGCGTGAAAACATTGCCTCTGAGAAGCGCAATGCCGGTAAGCCGGTGGATGACATGCTGCTCATCAACGAAATGAAAGATTCGATGAGCAATCATCCGCAGGGTAAGCACCTGATTATTCTGCACACCAAAGGCTCGCATTATCTTTACTCCGACCGTTATCCGCGTTCTTTCGCCAAATATAAACCGGAATGCATGGGTATTGATGATTCCTGTTCTACGGAAGAGATGATCAACGCTTACGACAACTCGCTGTTGTATACCGACTATTTCCTGTCGCAGGTGTTTGATCAGCTGCGCGACAAGAATGCGATTGTGTTTTATGCCTCCGATCACGGTGAGTCGATTTCCAAAAGTATGCATTTCCACGGCACACCGCGGGATCATGCGCCGATTGAGCAACGTACTGTGCCGATCATGGTCTGGGCGTCAGACAAATTCCTGTCAAACGACCAGAACAAAGCGGGCTTCGAACAGTTGCAGAAAATGGCCGCTGAAAAGAAACCGGCTTTCCATGAAAAACTGTACGACACCATTCTGGGCTGTATCGGTTACACCTCGCCAAATGGCGGGATTGTCGAGCAACACAACTGGTGTCATGTGCCTGATCAGGCCACCGCTGCAAAGTAATTACCGCTAAAAATGCCGCCTTTTTCGGAACAATGGAAAGGGCGGTGACATCCTTCTGGTCGCCCTCCGTTTTTTAAGTCACAATCGGTTAACAAGGTATTGAGAGTTTCTCTTCTGCTATTTTTTTATCAGGGTCGATAACCGATGCATGCTTTTCGAATTACCCTTTGTGTCCTGACGGTCATCATGACCTTGCTGACGCTGCTGCCTTTTTCCCGCAATCAGCGCTGGTGGGTACGGGTCTGGGATTTCCCGCGTTTGCAGATGGCGACGTTGTGTCTGCTATTTCTGCTGACCGAGCTGATGATCATGCCGCTAAGCGACGGAATTTCCACCACAATCATTATTTTAACGGTGGCTTGTATGGCCTACCAGAGCTGGTGGATTTTGCCTTACACCCCCTTTTACCGGGTGCAGGTGAAGAAAACCGTCTCCGGCAGTCATTCACGTATCAAAATCATGAACAGCAACGTGCTGACCACCAACCGCAAAGCCGGCGCGCTGATTGCACAAATACGCGAGCATCAGCCGGATATTCTGGTGTTGCTGGAAACAGATCAGTGGTGGGAAGACCAGATGGCGGTGCTGGACGCGGATTACCCGCACAGCCTGCGTTGCCCTCTGGATAATCTCTACGGAATGCACGTCTATTCCCGTCTGCCGATGCATTCGGCAAAAATTCAATTTCTGGTGGCAGACGACATCCCGTCGATGCATTTTCGCGCCGAACTGCCTACCGGCGAACAGGTGGTGATGCACTGCCTGCACCCGATGCCGCCAAGCCCGACGGAAGCCGACGAATCCACTGACCGCGATGGCGAGCTGGTTGCCGTCGGTCATACGGCGGCGAAAGCGACCTATCCGACGATTGTGACAGGCGACCTGAATGATGTGGCATGGTCGCGCACCACGCGCCTGTTTATGAAAGTCAGCGGCCTGCTCGATCCGCGCCGTGGCCGGGGTATGTTCAATACTTTCCACGCCAGTTATCCGTTCCTGCGCTGGCCGCTGGATCACGTTTTCCATAGCAAAGATTTCACGCTGGTCAGTCTTCAGCGTCTTGGGTTTATGGGGTCGGATCATTTCCCGATCCTGGTGGAACTGGCGCTGACCCCTTGTGAGGGGCAGGATCAAGAATCGCTGGAAATCGATGAGGAAGACCTCGAAGAAGCGGAAGAAAAACTGGCTAACGCCGGGGTGAAAAGCACTGACGTACACCGGGCGGAAAAACTCAACATGCCTGTCTGCGGGTAATCACTATGACAAGTGAACGCGATCGTCTGCTGCTGGAAAAAGTCCTGCCATTTTTACGTTAAGCGCACGTTTCCGGACATAAAAAAACCCGCATTACGCGGGTTTTTTGTGAGGTCGTTGTTATCCGGTTTACGTGATTAAACCGGCTGTTCCGGGAAGGTCAGGGTATTCCCCGGCGCTTCGCGGTTAATGTGCAGGAAGTTCAGATGACGTTCGTACTGATCCAGAATGTCATTGATTACCTGATGTTTGGTGAAGTCCATCAGGTCATTGCCCTGCGTACCTTCCAGCAGGAAGGTTTCCAGACGGTAATAATTCGATTTACCCGCACGTGCGCGATAGGTAAAGGCAGGGACGGCATAACGCACCGGCCAGATCTGATACACAAAGTTCTGTTCTTCGCCCAGCGCCACCTGCAATTCCAGCGGCCCGATTTTCTCGTCTTCCTGTGGCTCATGTTCGTTGAACGTCACTTTCGCCCCGCGCAGTTCCAGTTCCTGCGCCACTTCCTGCATCGCCGGACGGCAGACGGTATCCATCATTTTCTGCGTATGGCGCGTGCCCGGATAGTTCATCACCCGTGACAGACGCTGTTTCCAGTTCAGCGCCGCGTCGCTGGTTGAAGGCATCGGCGCCAGATTCTGCTGAGTGCTGGCGCGGCGGTAATCTTCCAGCCGCAGCGATTTATATAATCCGGCCATGATGAAGAAAATCACAAAGCTGAACGGCAGCCCCATAATCACCGTGGTGTTTTGCAGCGCGGAAACGCCGTCGGTCATCAGCATCCCCAGCGTCAGCACGCCGATGGTAACTGACCAGAAAATCCGCAGCCAGTTCGGCGCATCGTTATTAATGTCCGCCAGTTTTGAGGTGAAGTTACCCAGCACCAGTGAACCGGAATCCGCCGAGGTGACATAAAACAGCAGGCCGGTGATGGTGGCGACAGAAGCACTCAGCGTAAAGCCGGGATACTGCGCCAGCAGGCTGTAAACGCCGCGCTCAGGGTGCGCAATCACTTCGTTGGCGAAATCCAGATTGCCGTGCAGGATCTGATACAGCGCACTGTTACCGAAAATCGACAGCCACAACAGGGTGAAGACAAACGGAATGATCAGCGTGCCGAGAACGAACTGACGGATGGTGCGCCCGCGTGAAATACGCGCCAGGAACAGGCCGACAAACGGCGACCAGGCCACCCACCATGCCCAGAAGAACAGGGTCCAGCTGTTCATCCATTCCGTCGGGCGATCAAACGCAAAGGTATTGAGCGTCATGCCCATAAAGCGGTTGATGTAATCCCCGATGTTGAGCACCAGCGCATTGAGCAGGAATTCGGTATTGCCAAAGAACAGCAGGAACAGGATCAGCCCCAGCGCCAGCAGCACGTTGAGTTCCGACAGAATTCGGATGCCTTTATTCACGCCAGACGTGACCGATACCGTCGCCATGATCACCGAAAGCAGGATCAGGGCGGCCTGAACGGTCAGGTTTTCCGGAATATGGAACAGCACTTTCAGCCCGTAATTGAGCTGCACCACGCCAATACCGAGCGTTGTCGCGATACCAAAAATGGTGCCGACGACGGCGGCAATATCCACGCTGTGACCGATCGGGCCGTTGATGCGTTTGCCGAAAATCGGGTACAGCGCCGAACGGATGGTCAGTGGCAGGTTATAGCGGTAGCTGAAATAGCCCAGCGCGATCCCCATCAGCGCATACATTGCCCAGCCGGTCAGACCGTAGTGGAACAGCGTCCAGGTCATTGCCTGTCGTGCGGCTTCCAGCGTCTGGCCGTTACCTTCCGGCGGCAGCATGTACTGCGTTACCGGTTCGGCGACCGAGAAAAACATCAGGTCGATGCCGATCCCGGCGGCAAATAACATGGCCGCCCAGCTCATCATGCTGAATTCGGGTTTGGATTGTTCAGGGCCCAGTTTGATCGAGCCGAAGCGCGAGCAGGCTATGAACACTACAAACACGATGTACAGCGTCGCCGCCAGCATGTAATACCAGCCAAATGTAGCAGACACCCAGTTGAGGGTCAGGCTGATCCATTTTCCCGATAAATCGGTGAAGAAAATGGTCATTAGTGTGAAGGCTAAAATCAAACCTGCGGAGGTGAAGAACACCACCTTGTTGAGCTGGTCGCGAGGTTTTTCGCTCTGTTTATCTGTCGTATCGGCAATTGCCATTTTTTCCCCTGTCTTGCTAATTAATCACTGTTTTTCAATAAATTGGCTTCTTACCAACTCCAAAATTCATACAAATTACTAACGTATTGGTAATAAAATATATGCATTTTTAATTGAACGTTCAATCAAAAAAAAGTTAAATAGGTGGCGTAAGAGCGTTAACAAGGTTGTACGAAAGCGTAAAAAAACGGTTTTTAAGCGCGTTTCAACCCGCTCATTTTCAGGAGCCGGAACCATGCCCAAAGTAGGAATGCAGCCGATAAGAAGGCAGCAATTGATTGAGGCAACCCTGGCGGCGGTCAACGAAGTCGGGATGCACGATGCGTCGATTTCGCAGATCGCACGCCGTGCAGGCGTCTCCAACGGCATCATCAGTCACTACTTTCGTGACAAGAATGGGCTGCTGGAAGCGACCATGCGTTATTTGCTCAGTCATTTGGGGGAAGGGGTGCAGTTGCGGTTAGCGCAGCTGACAGATACTGCACCGACGGCGCGACTGCATGCGATTGCAGAAGCCAATTTTGACGACAGTCAGACCAACAGCGCGGCGATGAAAACCTGGCTGGCCTTCTGGGCGAGCAGCATGCATCACCCGCAGTTGTACCGTCTGCAACAGGTCAACAGTCGCCGGCTCTATTCAAACTTATGTTCTGAATTCAGACGTTTTCTGCCCAAAAGTGAGGCACGTCTGGCGGCACAAAGCACCGCCGCACTGATTGACGGCCTGTGGCTGCGCGGCGCACTTAGCGGTAAAGAATTTAACCGCGCCGAGGCGATGCAAATCACCCGCCGCCACATCGAATCGCAGCTCACATGAGCCAGGCAGAAAACCTTCAGACCGCACAGACCGAGGAGAGATTTATGTCCCGCTACGGCACGCAAAAACTTTATATCAACGGACGTTTTCAGGACAGTACCGGTGATGAAACCTTCGATGCAGTGAACCCGGCCAATGGCGACGTGATTGCCACGCTGCCATCCGCCACGCACGCCGATGTCGATCTGGCGGTGAAATCCGCGCAGAAAGGCCAGAAAGTCTGGGCGGCGATGACGGCCATGAGCCGCGCACGTATTCTGCGCCGCGCCGTGGATATTCTGCGTGAACGCAACGATGAGCTGGCGGCGATTGAAACCGCCGATACCGGCAAGCCGTTGTCGGAAACGCTGGCGGTGGATATCGTCACCGGCGCGGATGTGCTGGAATATTACGCCGGGCTGATCCCTGCCATCGAAGGCCAGCAAATTCCGCTGCGCGATTCTTCCTTCGTGTATACCCGCCGCGAGCCGCTGGGCGTGGTCGCAGGTATCGGCGCATGGAACTACCCGATTCAGATTGCGCTGTGGAAATCCGCACCTGCGCTGGCGGCAGGAAACGCGATGGTGTTCAAACCGAGCGAAAACACCTCGCTGACCGCACTGAAACTGGCGGAAATCTACACCGAAGCGGGCGTGCCGGACGGCGTGTTCAGCGTAGTCACCGGTGCAGCCAGCGTCGGCCAGGCGTTAACCGATCATCCTGATATCGCCAAAGTTTCGTTCACCGGCGGCGTTAAAACTGGCAAGAAAGTCATGGCCAGCGCGTCGGCGTCCACGCTGAAAGAAGTGACGATGGAACTGGGCGGCAAATCTCCGCTGATCATCTTTGAAGACGCGGATCTCGATAAAGCGGCTGACATCGCCATGATGGCGAACTTCTACAGCTCCGGCCAGGTGTGTACTAACGGCACCCGCGTGTTTGTGCCAAAAGCACTGCACAAAGCGTTTGAAGCTAAAGTTCTGGAACGCGTGAAGCGTATTCGTCTGGGCGATCCAACTGACGAAAACGTCAACTTCGGCCCGCTGGTCAGCTTCGCACACATGGAATCCGTGCTGCGTTACATCGACAGCGGCAAGCGTGAAGGCGCGACGTTACTGACCGGCGGCGAACGCGTGACTTCCGGCGAATACGCGAAAGGCGCTTATGTCGCCCCGACGGTCTTTACCGACTGCCGCGATGACATGCTGATTGTCCGTGAAGAAATCTTCGGACCGGTGATGAGCATTCTGACGTATGAAAGTGAAGAGGAAGTGATCCGCCGCGCCAACGATACCGAATACGGTCTGGCTGCCGGGCTGGTGACGCAGGATCTCAACCGTGCGCATCGTGTTATTCACAAACTCGAAGCCGGGATTTGCTGGGTCAATACGTGGGGCGAATCGGCGGCAGAAATGCCGGTCGGCGGCTATAAGCACTCCGGCGTTGGTCGTGAAAACGGCGTAACCACGCTTGAGCATTACACCCAAATCAAATCCGTGCAGGTCGAACTGGGCGAATTCAGCTCAGTCTTTTAATCCGCCGCGACAGAGGAGATTTTAATGGATTACGATTACATCATTATTGGTGCCGGTTCTGCCGGCAACGTTCTCGCCACCCGGCTGACCGAAGACAGCAATGTCAGCGTGTTGCTGCTGGAAGCGGGCGGCCCGGATTATCGTCTGGATTTCCGCACACAGATGCCTGCGGCGCTGGCATTCCCGTTACAGGGCCGTCGTTACAACTGGGCGTATGAAACCGACCCGGAACCGCATATGAATAACCGCCGTATGGAATGCGGGCGCGGCAAAGGCCTGGGCGGTTCTTCGCTGATTAACGGTATGTGTTACATCCGCGGTAACGCGATGGATTTCGATAACTGGGCGAAAGCGCCGGGTCTGGAAGACTGGAGTTATCTGGACTGCCTGCCGTATTTCCGCAAAGCCGAAACCCGCGATATCGGTCCGAATGATTTTCACGGTGGCGACGGACCGGTCAGTGTGGCGACGCCGAAAAAAGGCAATAACCCGCTGTTCCACGCGATGATTGAAGCCGGTGTGCAGGCAGGGTATCCGCGTACCGACGACCTGAACGGTTATCAGCAGGAAGGTTTTGGTCCGATGGACAGAACCGTGACACCGAAAGGCCGTCGTGCAAGTACAGCGCGCGGGTATCTGGATCAGGCCAAACCGCGAGCCAATCTGACCATCGTGACGCACGCGCTGACCGACAGAATTCTGTTTGAAGGCAAGCGTGCCACGGGCGTCAGCTATTTCCACGGTGACGACTACAACGCTAAAACGGCGAAAGCAAAACGTGAAGTGTTGCTGTGCAGCGGCGCGATTGCGTCACCGCAAATTCTGCAACGTTCGGGTGTCGGCGCAGCGGAGCTGCTCAACCGTCTGGAGATTCCGCTGGTTCATGATTTGCCGGGCGTCGGCGAGAATCTGCAGGATCATCTGGAGATGTACCTGCAATACAGTTGCACTCAGCCGGTGTCTTTATACCCGGCCTTGCAGATGCATAACCAGCCCGCGATTGGCGCAGAATGGTTGTTTAAAGGTACCGGTGTCGGCGCGAGCAATCAGTTCGAAGCGGGTGGTTTTATCCGCAGCCGCGAAGAGTTTGCCTGGCCGAATATTCAGTATCACTTCCTGCCGGTGGCGATTAACTACAACGGCAGCAACGCGGTGAAAGAGCACGGTTTTCAGGCGCACGTGGGTTCCATGCGTTCGCCAAGCCGTGGCCGCGTGCAGGTGAAATCGAAAGATCCGCGCCAGCATCCGAGCATCTTGTTTAATTATATGGCAACCGAGCAGGACTGGCACGAGTTCCGCGACGCTATCCGCATCACGCGTGAAATCATGAATCAGCCAGCGCTGGATCCTTACCGTGGTCGTGAAATCAGTCCGGGTGAAAACGTACAGACTGATGAAGAACTGGATGCGTTTATCCGCGAGCACGCCGAAACGGCGTTCCATCCTTCGTGCTCCTGCAAAATGGGTACTGATGAGATGGCGGTGGTGGACGGAGAAGGGCGCGTTCACGGTGTAGAAAGCCTGCGCGTGGTGGATGCCTCCATCATGCCGCAGATCATTACCGGCAACCTGAACGCGACGACGATTATGATCGCAGAAAAGATTGCCGATAAAATCCGCGGGCGTCAGCCGTTACCGCGCAGTACCGCAGAATATTACACCGCAGGCGATGCACCGGTTCGCACGACACCGCTGAAGAAATCTGCCTGATAAATTGGCTGTAAAATGTGTGTTAAAAAGAGATATTCTCAGGAATATCTCTTTTTTTGGCTTTCAGAAAAGGCAGGGCACTTACTCATGACCGGATCTTCATCGCTTCACTGGCAGGATTACCATCACAGCGAACTCAACACGGCACAGCTTTACGCCATTCTGTCACTGCGCAGCGAAGTGTTTGTGGTCGAGCAAACCTGCGTTTATCAGGACATCGACGGGCAGGATCTGACCGGTGAAAATCGTCATATCATCGCCTGGCTGGACGGTAAAATAGCCGCCTATGCGCGTATTCTGCGTTCCGATGATGAGGTGGCAATCGGACGGGTGATTGTTGCCCCTTCCGCACGTGGCCTGAAGCTGGGATATCAGCTGATGGAACAGGCACTGGCAGCCTGCCACAAACACTGGCCGGGCGCGCGCGTCGCGATTTCCGCGCAGGCGCATTTGCAGGGATTCTATGGCCGGCTGGGGTTTGTGGCGTATACGGAGATTTATGATGAAGATGGGATTGCGCATGTGGGGATGGAGTTGAGGTAAAGGGTTAGCCTTTAGCTTTAACTTCAAGGTCAACACCAACACCGTGGGTTGCCACCCACACCGGCCTTAAGAGGCGCCTATCGCCGCGTCTCTTAAGAATCTCCGGCTCTTTTACTGCGCGCTGCCGCTGGGACGATGGACATGTTCCGGTGTATTGGTGAGTGGCGCAAAATGTCATCGCTGCGCGATTCCCGAATTTCAGGTTTCGAG
>NZ_JYDG01000055.1:0-45467 GCF_003263545.1 Rahnella sp. AN3-3W3 | reverse complement strand
TTGGGTTGCCACCCAAACCGGCCTTAAGGTCAAATCAAGGTCGTGGGCGTCGGCCCACACCGACCAGAGACCCGGTAACGCGCGGGCCTCTGGACTCCGCGCTTTTTTCACTGCGCGCTGTCGCGGGTATGACGGACATGTTCTGGCGCATTGGTGAGTGGCGCAAATCCAGGTGCTTCGCACTGCCTTCTCTCGGTCTTCAAGCCATAGGTCTTGAAGCCGCTCCGTTCAGCTGAATTTTAATCACGCCAGTCAACTTTTCTAAAAGATGAAAACAATCTGTCTTTGAATTTAAGATCATGCGGGCGTTTCAGAAAGCTTGCTGAATGAGAGGTTGCAGACCCAAGGCTGCAATCCCGAAATGAAGGGACCGCGCAGCGGCAAGATTTCCAGCCTGTCGCTGCGATACCTGAAACATAGCCAGCGAGCGGAGCGCGCAGTGAAAGAGCCGGAGATTCCTAAGAGGCGCGGCGATAGGCGCCTCTTAGGGCCGGTTTGGGTGGCAACCCAAGGTCTTGACCTGAAGCTGCCTTGTAATGGCCAATTACATCAACCCTTCAAGCCTCACATATAACTCCCTGAAGACTTTCCTCCGCTCCGCATATGCCGTGTTCTTAACACTGTCTGGTTCATGCACTTGCTCAAGTGCCAGCTCCGGCAGGAACTGTTCCAGCGGTTTACCCGCATTCATCGCAATTTGCGCCAGACGCGCTGCGCCCAATGCCGGACCGACATCGCCGCCGGTGCGGTATTCCAGCGTCTTACCGCTGATATCCGCCAGCATTTGCCGCCAGTAAGGGCTTCGGGCACCGCCGCCAATCAGCGTGATGCTGTGCGGTTTCAGACCGGTTGCGTGCAACACGTCCATTCCGTCTGCCAGGGCGAATCCCACACCTTCGAGCACCGCGCGGGCAATATCGGCAGGGCCGTGCTGATGGGTCAGGCCAAACAACGTTCCCCTGGCATTCGGATTATTGTGCGGCGTGCGTTCACCGGACAGATACGGCAGGAACCAGACCGGAGAGTCCGCCGGTTGAGTTTTCTGAGCCAGAGTGATCAGTTCACCCACTGAAGCGGTGCCGGTCAGATTCGCGGCCCAGTCCAGACAGGATGCGGCACTGAGCATAACCGACATCAGATGCCAGGTGTCCGGCAGCGCGTGGCAGAAACTGTGTACCGCCTGTTGCGGATTACTCAGAAATCCGTCGCTGACCGCGAAATACACGCCGGACGTGCCAAGAGAAAGCATCGCCTGACCCGTTTTGTATAACCCGACACCTACCGCGCCAGCGGCATTATCGCCGCCACCGGCGATGACTGGCACACAATCCATTCCCCAGCGGGAAGCGAGTTCCGGCAGTAACTGACCGGTAATCTGATTGCCTTCGAAAAGCTCCGGCATGTGTTTACGCGTCAGGCCGGTTGCGCTGAGCATTTTGTCACTCCAGTCGCGTTTCGCTACGTCGAGCCACATCGTGCCTGCGGCGTCAGACATATCTGAAGCAAAAACGCCGGTCATCAGCCAGCGAAGATAATCTTTGGGCAGCAATACTTTGTCTATTTTCGCGAACAACTCGGGTTCGTTTTCGCGCAACCAGAGCAGTTTTGGTGCCGTAAAGCCGGGCATCATCAGGTTGCCGGTTATCTGGCGGGAGTCCGGGAGTTCCGCTTCCAGTTTCCCGCACTGGCTGAAACTGCGGCCATCGTTCCATAAAATTGCCGGACGCAGAACCTGATGCTTTGCATCAAGAACCGTGGCGCCATGCATCTGCCCCGTCAGGCCGACCGCTTTAACACTTTGCAGGGCATGTTGCTTAGATAATGCAGAAACTGCGCGGTCTGTTGCAGTCCACCAGTCGGCCGGATTTTGCTCAGACCACAAAGGATGGGGACGGGAAAGGGTTAACGCCTCACTGTGGCTGGCGACCACCCGACCTTCTTCGCTAAGCAAAATGGCTTTGACGCCAGACGTGCCGAGATCTATTCCGAGATACATATTTTTCCCTTTTCTGTTAACCCGTTTCCAGAACGATTTACGCCCTGCGATTCCGCACAAAGCGGGCAGGGCGTCAGCTTATTTTACAACATTAACCAAACAGATAACGGTTAACCAGATTCTCCAGACGTTCCTGCTGGCCGCTCTGATGCTGAGGTGCCAGCGCGTTTTGTTGCGCGTAGTTGCTCAGGGATTCCAGAGACATTTTGCCTTGCAGGATCTGCTGACCCAGTTCTGTATTCCAGCCTGCGTAACGCTGTGCTACGTGTTTATCCAGTTCACGGCTTTCAATCATACGGGCCGCCACTTTCAACGCCAGCGCCATGGTATCCATGCCACCAATATGGCCGTAGAACAGATCATATTTGTCGGTGCTCTGACGACGCACCTTAGAGTCGAAGTTCAGACCACCGGTGGTGAAACCGCCGGCTTTGATGATTTCATACATCACCAGCGCGTTTTCTTCCACGCTGTTCGGGAACTGGTCAGTGTCCCAGCCGCATTGCGGGTCACCGCGGTTAGCATCGACGGAACCAAAGATCCCAAGGGCAATGGCGTTGGCAATTTCATGATGGAATGAGTGACCTGCCAGCGTCGCGTGGTTCGCCTCGATATTTACTTTGATCTCTTTTTCCAGACCAAACTGTTTAAGGAACCCGTAAACGGACGCCACGTCATAATCATACTGATGCTTGGTCGGCTCCTGCGGTTTTGGCTCAATCAGCAGGGTGCCCTGGAAACCAATTTTGTGTTTGTGCTCAACCACCATTTGCATGAAGCGACCCAGTTGTTCACGTTCCTGACGCAGATCGGTATTGAGCAGTGTTTCATAACCTTCGCGGCCACCCCACAACACATAGTTTTCACCGCCGAGCTGTTTAGTGGCGTTCATCGCATGAACAACCTGCGTCGCTGCCCAGGTATAAATTTCAGGATTTGGATTGGTTGCCGCACCCGCGCCGTAACGTGGATTGGTAAAGCAGTTCGCGGTGCCCCACAGCAGTTTAACGCCGCTGGCTTCCTGTTTTCGCGCCAGAACATCGGTCATCACGGCAAAATTATTGATGTATTCTTTAATCGTCGCGCCTTCCGGCGAGACATCAACATCGTGGAAGCAGTAGTAAGGCACATTGAGTTTCTGGAAGAATTCGAACGCCACATCTGCTTTACGTTTCGCCAGCTCCAGCGCATCGCCGGGTTGTTGCCACGGACGATCAAATGCGCCCACGCCGAACATATCATTGCCGTTCCAGCAGAATGTGTGCCAGTAGCAGGCTGCGAAACGCAGATGCTCAGCCATCGTTTTGCCGAGGATGACTTCTTCAGGATTGTAATGACGGAATGCCAGCGGATTAGTGCTGTTAGCACCTTCGTAGCGAACGGCGTCAAGCTTGTCGAAATATGCGTGCATTGAAAACTCCTTGAAAACGGGCCCAGCGGGACTGGGTAGCTGAAGCTCTATCTTCGGAGGAGATGTTAAATCCCACAATTACGTTATTTCACACTCAATTTAATAGAATTATTAAGTGTGCGGTAGATCGCATAAATAAGCAGTTTTCTTCATGATTTTTATTAAGCTTCCACGATGTCTCGATAATAAAAAGTCTTATCGTGCGCGTATTACAGGCAAACCATGATCCCCATCATAATTCCTGAAATAAACAAAAAATCGTAATGCAGTGATTAAAATCTGCAATTGCCGATTAATTACCCAGCGACAACAATCCTTGTGTCATTGCTGTACGAACTCTTCTGTATCTGCCTCTACTTATTCTTATAAAAGGTCTGACATGATGAAAATGAATAAAATAATTCTTTCTGCCTGTGCCACATTAGTGCTTTTCAGCCAGTCAGGGTTGGCGAAAGAAATTAAAATTGGTATGGCTATTGATGACTTACGTTTAGAACGCTGGCAAAAAGACCGTGATATTTTTGTGGCTAAAGCCAAAACGCTCGGTGCCGATGTTTTTGTTCAGTCTGCGAATGGTAATGAAGAAACCCAAATGGCGCAGATTGAAAATATGATCAACCGTGGCGTCGATGTGCTGGTGATCATTCCTTATAACGGACAAGTGCTGAGTAATGTTATTGCCGAAGCCAAACAGGAAGGCATAAAAGTGCTGGCGTATGACCGCATGATTAACAACGCCGACATTGATTTTTATATCTCTTTTGATAATGAAAAGGTGGGTGAACTTCAGGCGCAAAGTCTGGTTGAACGCGTACCCCAAGGCAATTATTTCCTGATGGGCGGCTCGCCGGTGGATAACAACGCCAAGCTTTTCCGCGCCGGTCAGATGAAAGTGCTCAATCCGTTAATCAAAGAGGGCAAGATAAAAGTGGTGGGTGATCAATGGGCTGATGGCTGGTTGCCTGAAAATGCCCTGAAGATTATGGAAAACGCGCTGACTGCCAACAACAACAAAATCGATGCCGTCATCGCCTCCAACGATGCGACCGCCGGTGGTGCGGTGCAGGCGTTATCTGCACAGGGTCTGGCAGGTAAAGTCGCGATCTCCGGTCAGGATGCTGATCTTGCGGCGATCAAACGTATCGAAGCGGGTACGCAGACCATGACGGTTTACAAACCCATCACCAAACTGGCCAATGATGCTGCCGAAATTGCCGTGCAGTTAGGTAAAGGTGAAACGCCAAAATCTAATGCGACATTAAATAACGGTAAAAAAGAAGTGCCTTCGTATTTATTAACACCGATTCAGGTGGATAAAAATAATATTGATAGCACCGTGGTGGCTGACGGTTTCCATAAGAAATCTGATCTTTAATTTTTCAATATTTTTCTACGAAAACAACACTTCCTTTTGACGTGTTGTTTTTGCTGGAGGTAAACATGCCAGATCAATATGAAAAATTACCCCTGCTGGATATGCGAAATATCACCAAGAAATTTGGTGCGGTAAAAGCGGTTGATAATATTAGTCTGACGCTGGCCGCAGGCGAAGTGTTATCCCTGTGCGGCGAGAACGGGTCCGGAAAATCGACATTAATGAAAGTATTGTGCGCAATTTATCCGCACGGAACTTTTGAGGGAGAAATTTATTTTTCAGGTGAACGACTTACTGCAAAAGGTATTCGTGATACCGAACAAAAAGGGATTGCGATAATTCATCAGGAGCTAGCGCTGGTAAAACAACTGAGCGTGCTGGAAAACATGTTTTTGGGCAATGAGTGGGGCAGCTTTGGCATGCTCGATACCGATAAAATGTATCTGCGCTGTCAGCGTATGCTGGCGCAGGTCAAACTCGATATCGATCCGCATACGCTGGTGGGCGAACTGGGATTAGGGCAGCGGCAGCTGGTTGAAATTGCTAAAGCCCTCAACAAGCAGGTGCGTTTGCTGGTGCTTGACGAACCCACGGCGTCTCTCACTGAAAGTGAAACCGCGATTTTGCTCGATATTATCCGCGATTTGCGCCATCACGATATCGCCTGCATTTACATTTCCCACAAACTGAACGAAGTGAAAGCTATCTCCGACAAACTTTGCGTCATTCGTGATGGACGTCATATCGCCACCTGCAATGCGGCCGGCACGTCGGAAAAGGACATCATCGCTATGATGGTGGGCCGCGAACTCACTGAGTTATTCCCCCCGCGTGAGCGGCAGATGGGTAATGAAATTTTGCGCATTGAAAACCTCACTGCGTGGCATCCGGTGAATCGCCACATAAAGCGGGTGGATAACGCCGGTTTTACGCTGCGTCAGGGCGAAGTGCTGGGCGTCGCAGGCCTGGTCGGTGCAGGCAGAACAGAAATGATGGAGTGCCTTTTCGGTGTTTATCCGGGGCGCTGGTCAGGAGATGTCTGGCTCGAAGGTCATAAAGTGCAGATTACCGATTGCCGTGATGCCATGCGCCGTGGCCTGGCGATGGTGCCCGAAGACCGCAAACGCGACGGCATCGTGCCGGTGATGGCGGTGGGCAGCAATATCACGCTGGCAGCGCTGAGCCAGTTCAGCGGTGGCGGCGTTCTGCGTGAAGCGCAGGAACAGCACACCATCAGCGAATCGGTGAAACAACTAAAAATCAAAACATCTTCTCCCGAGCTGGCAATCGGAAGGCTCAGCGGCGGCAATCAACAAAAAGCCATTCTGGCGCGTTGCCTGCTGCTGAAACCCAAAATCTTAATTCTTGATGAACCTACACGCGGAATCGATGTGGGAGCAAAACATGAAATCTACAAACTGATCGGCCAGCTTGCGGCACAGGGAATGGCAATCATCGTTATCTCATCAGAGTTACCCGAAGTGCTTGGACTGAGTGACCGCGTCGTGGTGATGCATCTCGGGCAGGTGAAAGCCTGCCTGGAAAATAACAATTTAAGTCAGGAGCAGGTCATGGAAGCCGCATTGAGGAGTGAAGCTTATGTCTAAATTTCCCCAGCCAGGGGCCCCTTCCGCCGCCGTCAACGAGAGCGGCTCAGAGGCTACATTGTCGGTAAAAAAACTGAAAAATATTAACCTGCAAGTTTTTGTCATGCTGGCGGCGATTGCGGTGATTATCGTGTTTTTCAGCGTGACCACCGACGGCGCGTATATCAGCGCGCGTAACGTTTCTAATTTGCTGCGGCAGACCGCCATTACCGGCATTCTGGCCGTCGGCATGGTGTTCGTGATTATTTCTGCGGAAATCGACCTGTCCGTCGGCTCGATGATGGGTTTACTCGGCGGCGTGGCGGCGATTTTTGACGTCTGGCTCGGCTGGCCGTTGCCACTGACCATCGTGGTGACGCTGACGCTTGGATTGTTGCTTGGCGCATGGAACGGCTGGTGGGTGGCGTACCGTAAGGTGCCGTCATTTATCGTCACGCTGGCAGGGATGCTGGCGTTTCGTGGCATTCTGATTGGTATCACCAGCGGCACCACGGTGTCGCCGACAACGCCTGCGATGTCGCTGATTGGTCAAAGCTACCTGCCAGATACCTTAGGTTTTGGTATCGGTGCAGTGGCACTGGCGCTGTTTATCGGCTGGCAATGGCACCGGCGTAAACAACGTGCAGCTCTAGGGTTGCCGGTGAGCGCGGCTAAAAACGATGTCACCCGTCAGGTACTGACGGCCATCATTGCGCTGGGTGCGATATATCTGCTCAACGACTATCGCGGCGTGCCAACACCGGTGCTGATTCTGGTCGCGCTGATGCTGGGTGGCATGTTTATGGCGTCCCGCACCTCATTTGGTCGTCGTATTTATGCCATTGGTGGCAACATCGAAGCGGCGCGGTTATCAGGCGTGAACGTTGAGCGCAGCAAGCTGGCGGTATTTGCTATAAACGGACTGATGGTCGCTATCGCCGGTCTGATCCTCAGTTCACGTTTGGGCGCGGGTTCGCCATCGGCGGGTAATATTGCCGAACTGGATGCCATTGCCGCCTGCGTTATTGGTGGAACCAGCCTGGCGGGTGGGGTGGGGAGTGTTGCGGGTGCCGTAATGGGCGCTTTCATCATGGCATCGCTGGATAACGGCATGAGTATGCTGGACGTGCCAACGTTCTGGCAGTACATCGTCAAAGGCGCGATCCTGCTGCTGGCGGTCTGGATGGATTCGGCCACCAAGAGACGCGCATAAATCCACCGCTGTGGCGGTGATTATAAGAGGCAATGCAGGAAAACCTGAGGAACCTCACATAATCACTATGCCAAATCAACCTAAGCCATTGCGCTGTGCTATTGACCAACGCAATCAGCCTCATTCAGTTAGCGCAATGAATGAGGCTTAGTCTATTAGAAACCGGTGAGAGACAGGCATGTTTGAGAAACGTTATCGGATCACTCTGTTATTTAACGCTAACAAAGTTTACGACCGTCAGGTAGTAGAAGGCGTGGGTGAGTATTTGCAGGCCTCACAAAGCGACTGGGATATTTTCATTGAAGAGGATTTCCGCTGCCGTATAGATAATATTAAAGACTGGCTCGGCGATGGCGTCATTGCTGATTTTGACGACAGGGAAATCGAGACGTTGCTTAAGGATCTCAACGTTCCTATCGTCGGCGTCGGCGGTTCTTATCATCAGGAAGACGATTATCCGCCAGTGCATTACATCGCCACCGACAACTACGCGCTGGTTGAAGCGGCCTTTATGCATCTCAAAGAGAAAGGTATCAACCGCTTCGCATTTTATGGTTTACCTGATGCGGGCGGGAAACGCTGGGCACAGGAGCGCGAGCATGCCTTCAAAAAACTGGTATCGGCCGAGCAATATCAGGGTGTGGTGTATCAGGGGATGGAAACCGCGCCGGAAAACTGGCAGCACGCGCAAAACCGGCTGGCCGACTGGATCCAGACCTTGCCGCAGCAAACCGGCATTATTGCCGTCACCGATGCCCGGGCACGGCATCTGTTGCAAGTCTGTGAGCATCTGAATATTCCGGTGCCGGAAAAGCTCAGTGTCATCGGCATTGATAACGAAGAACTGACGCGGTATTTGTCGCGTGTGGCGTTGTCTTCGGTGGTACAGGGGACGCGGCAGATGGGATACCGGGCGGCAAAACTCCTGCATCAGTTGCTGGATCAGCGCGATTTACCGTTACAGCGCATTCTGGTGCCACCGGTGAAAGTGGTTGAGCGCCGTTCAACTGATTTCCGTTCTTTGCGCGATCCGGCGGTTATCCAGGCCATGCACTATATCCGTTATCACGCCTGTAAAGGGATTAAGGTAGAGCAGGTTCTTGATGCCATCGGGATGTCGCGTTCGAACCTGGAAAAACGCTTTAAAGATGAAACCGGGCAAACAATCCACGGTGTGATCCACGAAGAGAAACTCGACCGGGCGCGCAATCTGCTGGCGGCGACGTCGATTTCAATTAATGAGATCTCGCAGATGTGCGGCTATCCGTCGCTGCAATATTTCTATTCGGTATTCAAAAAAGGCTACGAAATGACGCCGAAAGAATACCGGAGTATTCACGGCGAAAGTGTCTATCAGGACGTTTAGAAACCACATAAAAAAAGCCCCGTTGTGAGGGCAACGGGGCAAGGCAGACCTTCCGCTTTTTAAGGTTCGACGACCTTTTGATAACCGGCAAGCATCAGAACCGGCGGCTTACCGCTTTCTTTTGCTTCGACACTGATGGTGCGGCCGGTACGTTCACCGCCTATGTAATACGCCACTTCGGTTTGCCCTGCAGCAATAGCTGCTCGGACGGCTTTATCGACATCGACATAGCGGAATTGCTGAACGTTATCCATATACAAGCTGGCATCCGCAGTATATTTGAACGACGGTTTGTTATTCCAGTTCACTGTATTTTCATCCCAGCCATCAGGTGTGGTTGGGTAGAAGAAAATAGTAAAGGCACTTGTATCAGAAATATTTCCATTATAGATGCGGATTTTATATTTAAAGCTTACGCCGGGGTAATCATCCACATTTGGCGGTAAAGCGGGGATTTTGAATTTAATTAATGCCAGCATTTGTTTATGATAATCGCGGCTGGAGTTTCTCCAGTCATCCTGCACTAATAATGTCGGGACGCTGCCATAATTGTTTTCGGCATCGGTTTGATTGCTGACATAGGTATCAGCTTCTGCATCGGTATAGCTGTAAGGGATATTCGTCGAACATTCCATAGAATAATTCATACAACGGTCAGCCATGAATTTGGTTGCATCTTCTGTCCACCCATTCATGAAATCACCATGGGCGGTATAAATACTGCCCCAGAGTGGTGTCAGCTGACGTCAATCATCTGAGGATCCAGTGATAACTTGATTTTACTGACATCCAGCGATTGGATCTGAGGAAGGACATACGCAATGTTCATATTCACTGAGGCAATTTTGACAGGATGGTCGGCCGGACACTTCCCTGAATTATCGCTGTAGACGGCATTTTTCGTGCCCTTGGCTTTCAGGTTGACACCATCCCAGCAGTTAGGAAACATCACAGCAATATTGAACTGCACGGCGTCGCCAGCGGAGCGCAGGCCGCAGGTCTGGTCGGCGGTGTGGTTGTAACCATTGCCATTTGCGCATAAGAAATTAACCTGAGGATTCGGCCCCGAGCCCCGGTGATCACCCGCCAGTAACTGCAAACCGTGCGGATAAGCGGTGATAGGGTACTGTGCAACATTATTTGCCTGATAATAAATTTTGATGTAGGCCGGGTTCACCACCTGACCATCAGGTAACATCATGGTCGGCGCCCAATAACCGGTGCTGTCCGCCGCGTTATTACAGGTTGTGCCTGAATGCAGGAGAAGGCTTTCTGCCGTAGAGAAGGCGTCGGTGGAGCGGTTGCCCACAAAATCATGGGACATTGCCATGCCTGGCATTCCGGGCATTAATATGGCGTCATCCGGTTTCATATGACTGAAACTACACACCACGTTAGCCTGTCCGTCAGCAGCCTGAACGGACGGTACCGATATTCCTGCACAACAGGCCAGCAGCAAAGAAAAATAAAATCTACATTTCATATTGACATCCTTAACGGCGCGGCAAGGGTATTTAAATATTGAGTCGTGTTTAAAGAAAGAAAGGATTTCCGCTGGAGTAACCGAGATGTTTTATTATTTCATTGCCAGTGAAACGTGCACGTAAAATAAGATGAAGAAGAAAAGAATGATTTGTTTTATAACGATGAGTACAAATGAGTGATGCTGAAATTGACGGGAATAAAAAACCCGCTACCTGTGGAGGTAGCGGGGGTGGTTAATGATAAATTTTATAAGGTAATCACCAATTCCCGACAGTCCGAGGCGGGCGTCAGCACGACTCCTTGTGAATCCGCTTTCTGATGTGCGCCGCAGATTTCACGCACGGTGCTCAGGTTACGCAGACACAGTGTCCATCCTGCAGCCTGGCCCTCCTGGGTCACTGTAATCACGCCATCCCGACGTTCGGCTTTCAGGTTGAAAACAGTTTTCCCGTTCAGATCCGTGATAGCACTTTCCGCTACCGCACCGTCTTCCAGTTCAAACAGATGGAATTCGGTTTGCTGGCTGTAATCGTAATCCGGCTTCTGGTCGTTACTGCCGAGTGCCAGCAACGTGTTCGGGCGGACATACAGCGGCAGGCTGTCAAAGCCGTGCTGCTGACGATGCCAGCGTGAACCTTCGGCGACTTCGTTACTCAGAAGATGCGTCCAGCGGCCCTGCGGCAGATAGAAATCGACGTCGCCTTCTTCGCTGAAGACCGGCGCAACCAGCAAATCATCGCCCAACATATACTGGCGGTCGAGATAATCGCAGGCCGGATCTTCCGGGAATTCCAGCATCATGGCGCGCATGACTGGCGTTCCGTGGCTGGCTGCCTGTGAAGACGCAGGATACAGATACGGCATCAGGCGGCATTTAAGTTGCGTAAACTGGCGCACGACATCACAGGCTTCATCGTCATAGACCCATGGCACACGATAGGATTTGCTGCCATGCAGACGGCTGTGACTTGATAGCAGGCCGAAAGCGCACCAGCGTTTGTAGATGTGCGCCGGAGCGGTATTTTCGAATCCACCGATATCGTGGCTCCAGAAACCGAAACCAGACAATCCGATAGATAACCCGCCGCGCAGGCTTTCCGCCATCGATTCGTAGGTAGCGTAACAGTCACCGCCCCAGTGAACCGGGAATTGCTGGGCACCGACCGATGCTGAACGGGCGAACAGCACGGCTTCCGATTCGCCGAGTTTGTCCTGCAATGTTTCGTACACCAGTTTGTTGTATACGAACGCGTAATGGTTGTGCATTTTCTGCGGGTCGCAGCCATCATGCCAGACCACGTCGGTCGGGATGCGCTCGCCGAAATCGGTTTTGAAACAGTCCACACCCATATCCACCAGACGTTTCAGATGTCCAGCATACCATTCGCAGGCCTGTGGATTAGTGAAATCCACAATGCCCATTCCGGCCTGCCATTTGTCCCATTGCCACACGCGGCCGTCCGGGCGCTTAAGCAGATAACCTTTTTCTTTGCCTTCATGGAACAGCGGTGATTTCTGACCAATATACGGGTTGATCCACACACAGATTTTCAGACCGCGCGCTTTCAGGCGCTGCAACATGCCCTGCGGATCCGGGAAGGTTTGAGGATCCCACTCGAAATCACACCACTGGAAGGCTTTCATCCAGAAGCAGTCGAAGTGGAAAACGTGCAACGGCAGCTGGCGTTCTGCCATGCCATCGATAAAGCTGTTCACCGTGGCTTCATCGTAATTGGTGGTGAAAGAGGTCGTCAGCCACAGTCCAAATGACCAGGCCGGCGGCAGCGCAGGGCGGCCGGTCAGACGGGTATAGCGGTCGAGCACTTTTTTCGGCGTCGGGCCATCAATGACGAAATATTCCAGATACTCGCCTTCCACGCTGAACTGCACTTTAGAGACTTTCTCCGAACCCACTTCAAAAGATACACATTCTGGATGATTCACCAGCACGCCATAGCCGCGGTTGGTGAGATAGAAGGGAATGTTTTTGTAGGATTGCTCCGTGCTGGTACCGCCATCGCGGTTCCAGGTTTCGACAGTCTGACCATTTTTAACCAGTGCGGTGAAACGCTCACCGAGACCGTAGACCGTTTCGCCGACGCCGAGATCCAGACGCTCCATCATGTAGGTTTTCTGCGAGTTCGCGTCCTGCACGTAGCCGTTAGATTTGGCGACACTGCCGGTTATCCGGCGTCCATTGCGCAGAAAATCCAGCGTCCAGTTATTGCCTTTGGTCACACGCACACAGAGGTCACCGCTGTGCAAAGCAGCGAATTCCTCGTTGTCTTCAAACCGCAATTCCGGTGTGTCGGATTGCAGCAGCGAATAGTGCGGGCCTTTATCGGTTTCGCCGTCAAAGTGGGTAATGCGCACACCAATAACACCGGTTTGCGGCGAGAAAAATCGCAGCGTGAACAGCGTTGAATCCAGCTGGCTGGCACGCTCTGACGCATCTTTCGGCGCGGCATAAATCACCATGTCGTTGCCTGAGCGCTGCACTTCAAACACCTGTAGCGGATGTGTCAGCGACAAACCATCTTGTATCAACCAGTTACCGTCACTGATTTTCATAATGAATTTCTCCTTTAGCCCTTCATCCTTCGCGCTGACTCTGCGTTGGCTGCCTTCGCCAACCCCGGTCACATACCTGTGTATGCTCCCGGGGATTTACTCAGTTGCCGCCTTGATTCAGCACGAATGATTTTGGGCATGTTCAGTTAAATCAATTTCAGTTTTTCAAAAACAAATTCATTTCATAAACTCTTGCTGATTACGGCGGATGCCCTGAGCCACTTCATCAAGAATGCGGCGCAGCAGCGGGGTGCGCAGAATGTAATAGCGTTTGCAGATGATGGCGCTCAGCAGATAGCAGACTGCCGGAACCAGAGTGAATAACGCGATAATGCTGGTCATGGTGGCCGCATTTTGAGTAGTGGCACCGGACTGATAACCGGAACCAGCCAGCATCCAGCCGATCATCGCGCCGGCCAGTGCCAGACCGAGTTTCAGCACAAACAGGGTACCGGCGAAACTGATACCCGTCAGACGCTTGCCGTCATTCCATTCGCCGTAATCGACGGTGTCGGACATCATCACCCACTGGATTGGCGTCACGAGCTGGTGCAGAACACCGATGACGAAGATGAAGATAAACATCAGTACGCTGCCGTTCACCGGCAGGAAGAACATGCCGATGCTCAGCACCGCCAGAATAGCGTTGGTCCACCAGAACACGCTGACTTTGCATTTCCAGTCAGTCAGCGGTTTAGCCAGTGCGCTGCCGAACAGGTTGCCGACCGAATACACGCCGAGGAACCAGGCGAACAGCACCGGATTGCCGAGAATATAAGTGACGTAATACATCATGGCGCCGCCGCGAACCGCGACCGCCATAATATTGAGGATGGTCAGCAGGCCGACAATGCGCCACTGATCGTTGTGCCAGATATCACGCAAATCTTCGCGCATGGTGCCGGTCGGTTTGCCCGGGTCGACACGTTCTTTGGTGGTCGCGAAACAGATCGCCAGCATGACGGCAGCGACAATTGCCAGTACCGCGATCCCGCCCTGATAGCCGAGTGCTTTATCTTCACCACCGATGTAATTCACCAGCGGCATCATCAGCACCGTACTCAGCATCCCGCCGGCGGTGGCCAGCACGAAGCGGTACGATTGCAACGAAATACGCTGTGTCGGGTCAGAAGTGATCACGCCACCCAGCGCGCAATAAGGGATATTCACCACGGTATACATCAGCGTCAGCAGCGTATAAGTGATGGCGGCGTAAATCATTTTGCCGGTCATGCTGAGCTCAGGCGTGGTGTAGGTAAAGACGCAGACGATACCGAACGGAATAGCACCGAACAGTACGTAAGGACGGAATTTCCCCCAGCGGGTGCGGGTGCGGTCGGCCAGTAATCCCATGCAGGGATCAGAAATTGCGTCCAGCGCGCGGGCGAGCAGGAACATGGTACCGACATAACCGGCCGGAATGCCGAAGATATCGGTATAAAAGAACATCATGTAAAGCATGACGTTATCGAAAATTATGTGACTGGCCGCATCGCCTAATCCATATCCAATCTTTTCCTTGACCGAAAGGATCTCAGTACTCATTGCTTCAATGTCCGTATGAAATGGGAGAGTAGGAGTTTTAACGTTTACAAGGCGTTGAGGCTATTGAGATTTTTGTTTCTGAAATTATGTTTCTTTATTTCTGTGATCGCGCGGGGTAAACGGGGAAAAGTTGAGCGGAACAAACGGGCGAAGTACTGAACAGCGAAGGAAAACCTCCCGTTTCCGGGAGGTCTGAGGCGGTTACTTTTTGTATTTTGCTTCCAGCGTTGCAAACCACGGCGCAGTGAAATCTTCAGATTTTCCCCAGCCCGGAATGATTTTACTCAGGCCGGTCACGTTGATGCCATCCGGCTGGCTGAGCAACAGGGATTGAGGAATGGTTTGTGCCGGGAATTCATAAGTGGCAGGCGTTTTCTCACCGGCAATTTTCAGGGCCACGATACGCAGGTTCACGGCGCCGATCAGCTGAGTATCGACAGCGGCGGTCATCTGCCATGGGCTGCCTTTTTCGCGCATCAGCTGAAGATCCTGATTCGACACGTCGATGCTGTAGAGTTTGATTTCAGTACGGCCATTCTCTTTCAGGGCCTTATATGCGCCCTGGCTGAAGGCATCCCATGCACCCCAGATTGCATCAATCTGACCTTTCGGGTATTTCGCCAGTATCGCGCCGACTTTGTTCGCCGTATCGCCCTGAACGTCAGATGACACCGCGCCGATAGACTCCAGCTGATGAATACCCGGATTCTCTTTCAGAATGGCTTCGTAAGTTTTCTGGCGACGTTCCATTGGCGGGAAACCGGCTACCCACAATTTGACGATATTGGCTTTACCGTTGAAATCTTTCACCAGCTGACCCACAGACGCTTTTGCCAGTGAAGCATCGTCCTGACGAGTCACCGTGACGCCTGGAATATTCTCCGGCACTTCGGTATCAAAGGCAGACACCGCAATACCGGCAGCGGCGATGCGTTTCACCAGCGCTTCAGAGTAAGGTCCGCGACCTTGCGAAAGGATGATGCCGTCGTATTTCTGGCTGATGGCCTGATTGACGAAATCCTGGAATTTGGCGTCATCGCCGTTGCTCAGGAAGGTATCAACTTTGAACCCAAGCGCACGGCCTTGTTTGATGGCACCGGCCAGAAACTGGGTGGTGTTGTCGTCGGAGCCGAGATTACGGATAACCGCGATGCGCACAGGGCCGTTGTGCTGGGCAATGGTCGCCGGAACGGGCGCAGGCGTTTCACCGGCAGCGAAGGCGGGTACAGTTGAAAACAGGCTCAATGCCAGCAGGGATGCGGATATTTTTCTCATTATACTGTTCTCATTATATTGCTCTTATTATTAAAGAGGTCCGTCGGACGCGGTTTTTCTGGTGTCATTTTTAACTGAGGATGTACAGAAGTCTGTCTGTCCAGACGTCTATTTCGTCGAGGCAGTTTACCGGTATGTTAAGAAAGAGGGAACGCCTTGTTGTTATTATATTTCGGCCAGGCGTTATTCCTGTTGGTTATAGGGAACGAACCGTCGCACAGCAAAATCAGTCACATGGCCTAAACTGAAACTTCACCTCTGAATTTCATTATCAACAATGCCTCCGGGAGAAGCCTTATGTCCTTTTCTTTCCGCGACACATTATTGCCTGTTTTTACCCTTGTCCTGATATCCGCTCACGCCGGTGCCGCGCCGAAATCCCCGGTTCCGCCGTCAAAGGCTGGCGCACAAGTGACGGAACTGGCGAATGGCTTAGACCATCCCTGGTCGCTGGCTTTTTTGCCGGATAATCAGGGGGCGCTGATCACCGAACGTAGCGGACAGCTTCGTTTATGGAAGCCGGACGGCGGACTTTCTTCGCCGCTGAAGGGCGTGCCGCGCGTCTGGGTCAGCGGACAGGCCGGTTTGTGGGATGTGCGTTTATCGCCGGATTTTGCCAGCAATCGTCGGGTGTATCTGACCTTCTCGCAGCCGGGTGAAAAGGGCGAACCTCATGCTGCGCTCGGCTACGGCACATTGTTGGCGGATAATAAAACGCTGAGCAATTTTAAAGTGATCTTCATTCAGCAACCGGCCCTGCAAAGCGGTATCAATCTTGGCGGTCGCATGGCGTTTGATGATAAGGGCAATATTTATCTGTCCACCGGCGATAACAATCAGCGCATTAATGCCCAGCATCTGAATCAGCTACAGGGCAAGATTTTGCGTCTCACGCCGGAAGGTGGCATACCGCAGGACAATCCGTTTGTGCACGACAAGAATGCGAAGCCTGAAATCTGGACGTACGGCAACCGCAATCCGCAGGGGCTGGCCATCAATCCATGGAGCGGGGCGCTGTGGGAAACCGAACACGGGCCACGCGGTGGCGATGAAGTGAATTTTGCGCAGCCGGGGAAAAACTACGGCTGGCCGCTGGCGACGTTTGGGATTAACTATTCTGGTCAGCCGATCCCTGAAGCGAAAGGGACGACGCTGGCGGGTGCAGAAGATCCGATTTACTACTGGGAGGTGTCGCCTGCGCTGAGCGGAATGGCGTTCTATAACGCGCAGACATTCCCGCAGTGGAAAAACTCGCTTTTCGTCGGGGCGCTGGCGGGTGAATCACTGATCCGCCTGACGCTTGACGGCGATAAAGTCACCCATGAGGAACGGCTGCTCAGCGATCGTAAAGAGCGTATCCGTGAGGTGCAGATCGGCAGCGACGGGTTTGTGTATGTGCTGACGGATGAGAGCGACGGTAAGTTGCTGAAAGTTGCGCCACAAAACTGAAGTTATTTAAAGCAACAGGCGGTCAGAAATGACCGCCTGTTGCAGGTTAAATCCAAGCCAGGATTAACCGACGCGAACACCGGTCAGCTCAGGGGCAGCATCACGCGCTTACAGAAAGCCGGACGCTGCTGAAGTTGCTGATACCAGCGTTCCAGATTCGGATGCGCCTGACGTTCAATATCCAGGCGGAACCAGGTATAGGCGTAGCAGGCAACCGGAATATCCCCGATGCCGAACTGCTCACCGGAGAACCATTTTTGTTTCGCCAGCACGGCGTCGGCAATCGCCCAGTATTTTTCAAATGCCGCCATCCCCGCCGCGACCACCGACATATCGCGTTCTGCTTCTGGCGTGCGCACCAGCGTCAGGAACACCTGACGAAAAGGTACGGTCAGCGAGTTACTGCACCAGTCCAGCCATTTATCCGCCGCTGCCCGTTGTTGCAGATTGTCCGGCCAGAAGGCTTCTTCGCCGGAACGTTCTGCCAGATAGCGCAGAATGGCATTGGATTCCCACAACACGAAATCGTCGTCCTGCAGACAAGGCACCAGCCCGTTCGGGTTAAGCGACAGATAAAGCGGTTCATTGTTTTTGCCATACACGCCGCCGGCATTGATGTGCTGAAAGGTCACATTCAGTTCATCGAGCAGCCACAGTACTTTTTTGACATTGCTTGAATTTTCGCGGCCCCATAGGGTGAGCATCCGGAACTCCTTGTTTTTAATAGGGGAAAACAGAAGGTGTACATCTTTCTGGCTAAGACTATAGGCCACGGTCAGTGATTAAGCGACGTGAAAAAAGTAACACTCAGCAACAGGATCTCCCGCCGCTGAGTGCTGCTGAGACGAAATCAGCGCTGAGTTTTTTGTGCTTTAAACAGTGACCAGACGCTGAGCAGGGCGACAACCATCAGATAGTACCCCGGCGCCAGACTGCTGCCGGTGGCGGAGATCAGCAGCGTACAGATGAACGGTGCAAAACCACCGAAAACAGTCACCGCAACGTTGTAGCTGATCGCCATGCCGCTGGCGCGGGTGGTTATCGGGAACAAATCCGCCATCATCGATGGCACGGTAGAGAAATACACCGATTTCAGCAGTGCCAGCCAGCTAATCAGCAGCAGCAATGACATCGCCGACGTGTATTGCAGCATCAGCCAGAACGCCGGATAAATGGTCAGCAGCAACAGAATCAATGAGCCCCACATCAGCGGCAGGCGGCCAATTTTCTCTGCCCACAGCCCCATAAACGGCGTGACTACGGTCAGGATGATCCCGGCGGCCAACGTGGCGCTGAATCCGGCGGAAGCAGGCAGATGCAGCGTTTTGGTCGCGTATGTTGGAACATAGTTCAGCATGTAGTTGATGGCGGTAGACACCACCATCAGGCCGATGGCTGTAAAGAACAGACCTTTCTGTGAACGGACGATTTCTTTCAGCGGAGAGGCCGTCTTTTCGGCTTTACTGAAGCTTTCCGACTCTTTGATATGGCGGCGGATATACAACCCGACCGGGCCGATCAGCAGACCGAAAATAAACGGAATACGCCATCCCCAGTCCTGTAACTGCGTTTCGCTCAGGACGGCGGATAACCCCAGCCCGAAAGCCGAGGCCAGCAGCGTGCTGGCACCCTGCGTGGCGAACTGCCAGCTGGCGATAAACGCTTTACGCTCCGGAAAATGTTCGACCAGAAACGCCGTCGAACTGCCGAATTCCCCGCCTGCGGAAAACCCCTGAATCAGCCTGGCGGCCAGTATCAGCAGCGGTGCCGCCATGCCGATAGTGGCGTAAGAAGGTGTGATAACGATAATCAGCCCGCCGATCATCATCAGGCTGATGGACATCAGCAACGAGGCTTTGCGACCGTGTTTATCGGCGTAAGCACCCAGAACAATGGCACCCAGAGGGCGGATCAAAAATGAAACGCCGAAACTGCCAAATGCCAGCAGCAGGGAAACAGTTGGGTCGGACGTCGGGAAATATGCATGGGCGATATAGCTGGCGAAAAAGCCGTAAATGGCGATATCAAACCATTCCAGAGCATTGCCGATACAGGTCGCGAACAAGGTTTTCATCAGGCTGGGCTTTTCTGCCGCTGAGCCTGCGTGTTGAGATGTGGCGCTTAACTGGCTCATTTTGCACCTCCGGCGTGGGCAAGATGCTGTTCCAGCAGGCGGGTACCGCGCTCACCGAGATCCCACAAAAGATGAGTCATGATAGCCAGCCCCTCGCGGGCCACGGAAATCAGCATATGTTCGTTAACGCCATGCTGGCCGCAGGCCGGATAAGAGTGTGGAACCCAAAGCGTCGGCAAACCGAGAATGTCGGCAAAGACATCATTAGGCAGCGAACCGCCCAGATTTGGCAGCAATGCCGGTTTTTTGCCGGTTGTGTGTTGCATGATATCCAGCGCCCAGCCGACCAGCGGATCGGTTGGATCAAATCGTGTCGCCGGTGAGCCGCGTACAAATTCCACATCGACCTGCGGGAAACCGTGAGCATCCAGATGTGCGCGTACGTGCTCCGCCAGATTCTGCCAGTCGGTGCCGACCACAAACCGCAGCTGACAAACTGCTGTAGCATTGCCCGGAATAGCGTTCATCGGGCGCTGCGGATTACCTGTCAGGAACGACAGCACTTCCAGCGTATTCCACGCGTACAAACGCTCGGTTGGCGTCAGACCCGCTTCGCCCCAGTTCGGGTCGATTTGCGGATCGCTGGCACCACCACCCACATCGACATCACTGAGGATCTCACGGATAGCCTCGCTGACCGCCGGTGGTTTCAGTGCCGCAACCTGCAGCTGACCGTGCTGATTCACCAGCGACGCCAGCGCATTCGCCAGTTGTGTACCTGGGTTGGTGAGCAGACCGCCCCAGTTGCCGGAGTGATAGGCATTGTCGCGTGCGTTAATCGTCAGACGGAAATTCACCGCGCCCCGTGAGCCGAGGAATAATGTCGGGCGTTCTGCGCTCAGACGCGGACCGTCCGAGGCCAGAAAAATATCGGCGCTCAGTTCATCATGATAATCACGGCAAAGTTCAGCCAGCCCCGGAGAGCTGATTTCTTCGCCCATTTCAAACAGCAGTTTGCAGTTGAATCCCAGGCGGCCGCCGCGGGCTTTGAAAATCTGCTCCAGCGCGGCAATGTTGACGCTGTGCTGGCCTTTATTGTCGGCGCTGCCGCGTCCGTACCAGCGGTCACCTTCCTCTTTAAGCTCCCAGGGCGATAAATCCTGTCGCCAGTTTTCATCGTCGCCAAACACCACATCGCCATGGCCGTAACTCAGTACGGTCGGCAGGTTGCTGTCTTCAATGCGCGTGGCAATCAGAAAAGGACGATGTGAGGCATGAGGATTTTCCACGCTGAGCAGGCTGAAACCCATCGCGGAAAGTGTCGGTTTGATCTCTTCATCGAGATAGCGCGCCAGTTCTGCGTCGCGCTGATTACTCTGGCTTTCAGTCGCAATAGCGACCCTGCGTGCCAGAGTTCGTTTATATTCACCCTGATCGAACCAGGCCAGCGCCTGTTTAACGATATTTTCCGCTGTCATATGAAACCTGCTTGTAATTGTTTTGAGGATTTATTGTTGGTTTTTTTAGCAGTTTCACTCTAAGCGCTGCGCAAGCGTTGCCACAATAATAATAATTGCAACTTAGCGTTGCTTTTATTGTAATGCTCATCTGCACAGTTATGAGGCAATAAAGTCATGCAAAGTTCGGAGATTCGCTATTTTCTGGCGGTAGCAAATACGGGATCACTGAGCGGGGCGAGTAAGCAATTATTTGTCGCCGTTTCTGCTATCAGCCGTCAGATCCAGCGGCTTGAAGAGCGCATCGGTGCGCCGCTTTTTGAACGTCATGCGCGCGGGATGGTGCTTAATGATGCCGGGCAGATCCTCGAAAACCATGTGCGTAAAAGCATGATGGATATGGAACATGCAATAGCGGAAATTCAGGGGCTGAATGCGGTACGCCGCACGGTGATCCGCATGGCCTGTACCGACGGGCTGGCGTTTGATCTGCTGCCGCAGTTGTTTTCACAGTTCAGACACGATCATCCCGGCGTGATGTTTTACCTCAATGTCGGTACGGCGGTGGAAGTGTCGGAAATGATCCATAAGGGGGAAGTGGATTTCGCCTTGCAGTTCAGTCTGGTGGCCGAGCGCGGCGTGGATATCATGGCCTCTTTTCCCGCACCGGTGAGGATGGTCATGCGGCCAGATCATCCGCTGGCTGAAAGCCATGTGCAACTGACTGATTTACATCCGTATCCGCTGGCGATGAACGAGCAGGGCAGCACCATCCGTCAGCTGTTTGATTTGTCATGCCGGATGAGCGGCGTTTTTCTCGAACCGGCGGTGAGCTGTAACCGTTTCTCTGTGTTGTACGATTTTATGGTGCATACGCCCGGCGCAATTGCGGCATGCAGCCATTTTTCCATTATGTATAAAGCGCGCCGCGACAATCTGCGCGTCAAACCGGTGAACATTGAACAGCTGAATCAGCGGACGTTGCAGTTGCAGTCACCGGCTGGAAAACGGCGTTCCGCTGCGCTGACGCAATTCATCGAGTTTGTTCGCGATGAGATAGCGCGGGAAAGCGAAGCGTTTATCCGTGATTTTGGTCTGTAGGTAAAAACATCTTTCTTCAGCAGGTGGCCTGTTGCAGATGTGGATAACGCGACCAGTGCTGAGAATGCCAGCCCTTTTCGGCCGCGATATTTTGCAGCGCCTCGCCGGGGTTAATCACCGTCGACACGTCGGCAAATTCCAGCAAAGGCTGATCGTATAACGTGTGACTGTAGGCAAATATTTGCTGATAAGCAGGGGGCTTGCGGGTTTCCAGCCAGAGTTTCAGCCGGTCGAGGCGGCCCTGATGAAACGTCAGATGGCCTTCCACCACACCGCTGAACCGCTGATTGCTGACGCCCGCCTTTAACCCGATACCAGCCTGTGCGCCAAGACGTCTCGCCACCGGTTTCACCAGATGTTCGCCGGAGGCCGAGACAATCAGGATTTCATCCCCGCGCGCCCGGTGCCACTCCAGCTTTTCACGTGCCTGCGGATACACACGCGGCATGATATCGCGGTGAATAAACCGCTGAACCCAGTTTGCTACGGTCGGGCAACTCAGACCGCTCATCGGGACAAAGGCACTGGCAAGATAATCACTGTAATGGGCGGCAGATTGCGGGGAAAACTGTCCACCGGCGACTGAATTTTGTGCGGGCAGGGCATGCAGGCGGTAATGACTGAGTTCATCCGAAGAGGCATAACCCTGAGAAATCAGCCAGTGCAGCCACAGGTTGTGGCTGTCATCACAAATCAGGGTATGGTCGAGCTCAAAAATGGCGAGATCCATGGTGCGGATTCCCTCAGCTGACAGTCTTCATTCAGCGTAGCGCAATTTTGGCGTTTGAGTGTTTTGTGAACGATATTGCCACGTAATCTTAATAAACCGATTTACCCGGCGTGAAAACGAGTCCACAGGCTGATCAGTGCCCAGGCGGCCAGCGACCAGCAGGCGACGGCGGCAATCAGAGCGTAAGGTAATTTCATCGAACCGATGAAAAAATATAAGGAAAGCAGATACACCATGTACGGGATGACGGCCCACAGGCCGAAAATGATGGTGGTGCGCAGTGCCTCGATATTGCGTTCAGTGCCGACTATATAATGGGCGATCAGAGCGAAAGTCGGGAACAACGGCACCAGCCCGGCAATGTAATAGTTACGTGTTTTAGAGAGTATTCCGATCAGGATCACGACCAGTGCGCCGATCAGCGCTTTAAAGACCAAACCTGCCATTTCTGCCCCTGCCGTCAGTTCATCAACGTTGGCGTCACGTTGTGAATAAGCCGTTTATTGTTATAGATATTTTGTATGTGTTTGTATGCCAAATTGCCGCACATGTTTGAAATGGTCAAGCACTGACTGCCGTTTTTATCGCCAGGTGAATCTGCGCAAGCAGCGGAAAACTTTACTATTCTTAAGATCTTTACACTATTTAGGTTTATTCCCGACGCGGAAAGCAGTAGGTTTTACACCTGACAGACTTGCACAATCTGATTGAAAGATAAGATAAATTTCAGTTACCCGGACAAAAGCGCTGATACCTATGACAATTTCTTCCCCATTCAAACGGACTTTCATTTACGCGCTGGGCAGTGGAATACTCCTGCTGGCGCTTCCCGCCGCTCAGGCGGATACCGGCCCCGTCGCCCCTCAGATTAATGCCAAATCCTGGGTGTTAATGGATTACAACAGCGGGAAAATCATCACCGAATCTAACCCTGATGCCCGTCTCGACCCGGCCAGCCTGAGTAAAATTATGGTCAGCTATGTGGTCGGACAGGCGATCAAATCTGGCAAAATCAAATCCGATGATCTGGTTTCTGTCGGCAACGATGCCTGGGCAACCGGAAATCCGGTATTACGCGGCTCCTCGCTGATGTTCCTTAAACCGGGCGACCGCGTGCCGGTGTCCGAACTCAATAAAGGCATCGTCATTCAGTCGGGTAACGATGCCAGTATCGCACTGGCCGATTACGTCGCGGGGAGCCAGGATTCATTCGTCAATCTGATGAACCGTTACGCAGAACAATTGAAACTGCAAAATACGCATTTCAAAACAGTTCACGGGCTTGATGCGGATGGTCAGTACACCTCCGCCACCGATATGGCGCTGCTGTCACAGGCCTTGATCCGCGATACGCCGGATGAATATGCGCTGCACAAAGAGAAAGAATTCACCTTCAACCACATCAAACAGATAAACCGTAACCGCCTGTTGTGGAGCTCAAACCTGAACGTTGACGGGATTAAAACCGGCTACACGTCAGGCGCGGGTTATAACTTAGTCTCCTCGGCCAGCGATTCAACCGGCATGCGCCTGATTGCCGTGGTGATGGGCGCGCCAAGCGACCGTATCCGCTTCAGCGAAAGCGAAAGCCTGCTGACATGGGGTTTCCGCTTTTACGAAACGCTGACGCCGATTAAAGCCGGTGATGCATTTACTAGTCAGCGCGTCTGGTTTGGTGAGGAAAAAATGGTGCCGCTGGGTGTCGCGGAAAATGCATCGCTGACGATGCCGAAAGGGCAGCTGAAGAATCTCAAAGCCAGCTTTAATCTGACCAACAAGCAGCTTGAAGCGCCGCTGGCGAAAAATCAGGTGGTGGGTACGGTAGATTTCAGTCTGGACGGTAAAGTGATTGAACAGCGTCCGCTGGTCGCATTGCAGGAAGTGAAGGAAACCGGCTTTATTGGTCGTATCTGGGACTTCGTGATGATGAAAATCAGCGGTCTGTGGGCAAGTATTTTTGGGAAATAAAACCCTGTCATCCCTCAGGCTGTCTCTGCGGTAGCTGCGTTTGTTCACCCCGGTCACTTACTGATGTAAGCTCCGGGGTTTCACACACTTGCCGCCTTGAAGCAAATCGAATGATTCAGGGGGGGACAGTTGTTAGTTCTGTACCCAGCCTTTCTTAATCGGGAAGGCAAATCCGAAGCGGTAAACCTTACACATCATCGCGTTAATCTGCTCACCGAACAGGTTCCACACCAGCTGTGCGAACAGGCAGCCGAGCATCCCCACCAGTAAACCGCCGACCATATCCAGCGGCCAGTGAACCCCCAGATAGACGCGTGACCAGGCGATACCCACGGCGGTCACCATCAGTATTGCGCCGGACCACAGGCGGTGCCAGAGCAGGAACGACAGGGCGAAGGTGAAGATGGCGGTGCCATGATCGCTCGGGAATGAACTGTCAGGGGCGTGCTGGAGGAAGGTATGTCCGAAACCCTCCACAAAAGGGCGTGCATGAGGGAATAACAGCGATAACGACTTAGCAGTCGCCATCGCAAAAAGAAGGGCAATGGCTGTTTTGCTGACCAGAACGCGTTGCTGGCTAATGTTCTCGCGCTGTCCCCAAAGCCATAGACCAACAATCAGCAGGGGGACAATGATGATCAGGTCATTGGCCAGAAATGAGGCAAACTTGATCAGCATTTCCGGCGAGGCCGGCGTCGCATTAATCCAGAGAAAAACCAGATGGTTCAGCTGTTCCATTAAACTACCCTCGAATAAACAGGCCAAAATAGCCTTCAAAAAATTGCGATCAATCAGTCACAAAACCTTCATAAACGCCGGATACGTTAATTGGCGTGGTCACAGAGGTAAAGGGGGCATCGTCGGAATATCCCCGGTCATTGAGCATCGGTATAGTTTCGCGATGAAATGAAGTGTAAACAGAAGAACTTAAGGAAGCCTTAAGCAGGCGGGAGGACGAGCCTCCCGGCGGTGATGCCTGACTGGATAAATGAAAGAAAAGATTTCAGAAAGAGGGGTATCAGGGGGGAACGATTAACGCGGTTTTTGCACTGACATCAGGAACAGCATTGGTCGTTCGGCTTCCTCAGCAAGGTCCGGATAAGCGGCAATCTGCTTAGCAGAAGGGCCCCATTCATCCAGATGACAGATAACGAATCCTGCTTCAATCAACAAATTGATATAAGTGCCGAGCTTCCGGTGCTGCTTAATAACGCCTTCTGCAAACCAGTCAGTGACGCGCTGGCCTTCACGCTGATAACCTTCCACCGGCCAGGTTTTATGACCTTGCCCGCTGAGTTTCCAGCCCGGCTCTGAAGGCGCGGTATACACCGGATGCTCGGCGGAGAAGACGAAATGCCCCCCTGCTTCCAGCGCCTGATAAACAGTACGGAACATCGCGGGCAGTGCGTCAATGTAATGCAGAGTCAGGGAACTGTAGGCAAGGTTGAAAGAAGCTTCGGGTAAGGTTAGCGTCTCCAGGTCGCGTCTTTCATAGCGGATAACCGTATCCGGGGTCATGGAACGGGCCTTATCCAGCATTTTTTCTGAGACATCCAGGCCGAGAACGTCACCTGCGCCCATTTCACGTGCAGCCCGGCAAAACCAGCCGTAGCCACAACCCAGATCGACCACGCGCGCGTTTTTCATGTCTGGCAGCAATGCTTTCAGGGAAGGCCATTCCGGTGCGCCGTCCAGCCCGAACTGCGAGCGTCCGAGTTGGGCATAGCCATCGAAAAAGGCCTGATCATCGTAAATATTTTGCGTCATGAGAATGACTCCTATAAAAATAGTCTTAACTGCCAATTCATTTTGGCCTGAATAGTGTAGTAAAAAATTTTATAAGAGAGCAATGAAATGGAGATTCGTGAGGCTGTTTTTGCCGATTTAAGTGTATTACAGCGTCTCGGGCGGGAGACCTGTCGCCATTATTTTGGTAGCTTGTGGCAAAATTGTGACGAGCTGGATGCATCAGATGGCTGAGACTGCCAATGTGACGGCCACACAGACGACTAAATTGTGGATAATGAAAAAGGATATCAATGATTAAAATACGCCTGGGCGGCCTGTTTATTACACTGGAAGCGGGAGAAGATATTCCTTACGCGCCGGAATATTGTGAACATTACACTTACCTTTTCCATCCGGTAGAAGGCGGCTATGAAATTTTGCGTTACGACGCATATTCTGGCTGGCATAAACGCCCGGACCAGTTATTTGAAGACGGACATCAGGCATTTGTATTTGCTTATCAGGCGTACCAAAATGAATGGAATCAGACCGACGGGCGGTTAGGCGGTAAAGATCAACATCTCGAACGTATTATGTAATAAACATGTGTACAAATAGATCCATCAGCCTCCCATCCCGGAGGCTTTTTTGTGGATGAAATTGCAACCCTGCCACCGCAGATATACAAAACATTACATTAGGCTTTTCAATATCCAGATTATGTTTCCATGCCATAGTTCCGCAGGGAAATGATTATTATCATCAGGCATTACTGTAAAGATAATAGTAATCACTGGGTGGGGTAATTGTCGACAACTCTATGTTATATATGGTTTTATTATTATGAGTTGATGATTTTTTAAACTTAAACCAATGCCAAACGAAAACAATTTCAAATTTTTTTTCGGTTGCAACGGAACTTATCCTGGATTATTTTGACGGCCATCAGTTCCAGACCCTAAAGAAGAAATATAACTTCACGGTGGGCTGAGAATTAACTTGCCGGGTGGCAATGTAGATAGCTTCCAAATAATCAAGGATATTGATGATGAAATTACGCGCACTTTCTCTGGTAATTCCTGCTCTGATGATGGCCGGCACTGCTGGCGCTGCCGAAATTTATAATAAAGACGGCAACAAACTCGATCTGTTCGGTAAAGTCGACGGCTTACATTATTTCTCCAGCGATGACAGCACTGACGGCGACCAGTCATATATGCGTTTGGGTTTCCGCGGTGAAACCCAAATTAATAGCGAACTGACCGGTTACGGTGAGTGGGAATATCAGGCAGCTCTGAATTCTCCGGAAAACGCTGATAACAACAACTTTACCCGTGTTGGTTTTGCAGGTCTGAAATTCGGCCAGTGGGGTTCACTGGATTACGGCCGTAACTATGGCGTGATGTACGACGTCGCGGCATGGACCGACGTATTGCCTGAATTCGGCGGCGATACTTACGGTGCAGACAACTTCATGTTCCAGCGTGCTAACGGCGTGCTGACCTATCGTAACAAAGATTTCTTCGGTGTTGTTGATGGCCTGGATGTTGCTGTTCAGTATCAGGGCAAAAACGGCAGCGCGACCGAATCTAACAACGGCCGTGACGTACTGGCTCAAAACGGCGACGGCTACGGCATGTCCCTGTCTTATGACCTGGGCGAAGGCTTCAGCGCTGCAGCAGCCATGATGGCTTCAGACCGTACCGCCGAGCAAAATGGCCGTAACAATCCGGCAATCATCGGTAACGGCGACAAAGCGACTGCTTACAGCGGTGGTCTGAAATACGATGCGAACAACATCTATCTGGCCGCGATGTACACCCAGAGCTACAACGCAAACCGCTTCGGTAAAGCAGGCAGCACCGCTTACGGTTACGCGGACAAAGCGCAGAACTTTGAAGCGGTAGCGCAATACCAGTTCGACTTCGGTCTGCGCCCGTCTATCGCGTATGTTCAGTCCCACGCACGTAATATCCCGGGTTACAGCAACCAGAACCTGACCAAATATGTTGATGTTGGCGCGTCTTACTTCTTCAACAAAAACATGCTCACTTACGTTGATTACAAAATCAACCTGATGGACGACACCCGTCTGACCCGCGACGCCGGCATCAATACCGATGACGTTGTGGCTGTTGGTCTGGTTTATCAGTTCTGATAAACCGACGCTGCCCTTATTGGTGAGGGCACCTGCGTCTCATGTGTCTGGATCCCCTGCCGAAAGGTGGGGGATTTTCGTTTACATTCAACCTTTCTTCTCATTGATGGCTCAGGCATGATGGCGTGAACGTTTAACGACATCTTCCGACGACAGAGAGCCGCTATGACCGATTTCGCTACACCTAATCTCCCTTCCCGAAATTTCAGCGCGACACAAGATTTCTATGGCAGTTTTGGCTTCACCACGACCTATGTCGATGACGGCTGGCTGATCATGACCCGCGGAACCCTCACGCTGGAATTCTTCCTGCACACAGATCTTGATCCGCTCACAAGCTGGTTCAGTTGCTGTTTACGCGTCGATGACGCCGATGCCATGTTTGCTGCTTTTAAAGCCGCAGGTATCGGCGAGGATCCTCATTCACGTCCCTGCGTTCATCTGCCTCAAATCCAGTCAGGGATGAAAATGGGCGTCATGATTGATATCGATGGAACATTGGTGCGGGTGATTGAGAATGAGTCATAGCAGAACGGGAGATAGTTAAAGGAGCAAAAGAAATAATTTGTGGCAGGCTGAGATATCACCAGGGAAGAAATGGAAAATTATTGATATCATTACGCACAAATTATTTCTGTTTCCTTACAATTTACCAACAGGATGTTGGCTCATGATTTACGATTGCTTTTTGTTTTATGACGAGGATATGTTGTTAGATATCCGTCTTAACACACTCTATCCGCATGTCGACTGGTTTGTCATCGTTGAGTCGCGATACACATTTACGGGTAAGAAGCGGGAGAAACTCCATTTCGATATCAGTAAATATGAGAAATTCAAAGACAAGATTATTTATGTAATCAATGAAGCTGTCCCCGTCATTCATGATAAATCCTTTAAGTCTAATTGCTCAGTCGTTGAAGCTGGACAATCTGATCCCTGGGAAAATGAGACTGTGGCACGCAATTCCATCATGTTGGGACTTAAAAATGCGCAGGATGATGACATCATCATCATTTCTGACGTTGATGAAATAATAAACTCGGAAAGCATTTCTCAGTTCAGCCATTTCCATCTTTGTACCATCCTGCATCAGAATTTCTACAACTATAAATTTAATATTCAGGTACTAAACAATGACGGGTCGGCGCGCAAATGTAAGTTGCCGAAGATGGTTAAGTTCAAAGTGCTGAAGAAATTCTTTTTATCCCAACCTGATTTGCTAAGAAATGTGAAGCGAAGGGGATCTGTCATCAGGGAGAGCTGGCTGCGCTGGAACTGGCTGAAGTACAGAACTAAAACGCTGAATAATGGGGGATGGCATTTCTCGTGGGTTATGACTGATGAGCGGATCTCAGAGAAAATGTCTACCATCTCTCACACAGAACATAACACCCCGGAATTCAACAACCCTGATCATATCCGCCGCTGCGTTGAAAATAATCAGGATTTATGGAACCGGCAAAGAGTCATGAAAGTGATCCCGATGACCAAAGAGTTCTTCCCTGATTATCTGGTTAACAAAAAAGATGAACTGGCAGCGTTTATCCGTCAGGAAGAATCGATCACAGATAATTGAGTTGATTTTAAAGGGATTTTGAATCAGAAAAGAAAAAACCCGGCAATCTTGAACCTAACGAGGCGGGATTGACGGGCTCTCCAAATTTGGGGACTTCAAAGAAAAGCAGTGGCACTAATTAAGACTACAGGTAACTTTAAAAGTTCGTTCCATGTGGCAAAAATTTAAAAAAATTATTGATTTTTTTTTGCCACATTACGGTTCAATGAGTTACGTCATGCCCCGGGCCAGATGATGACAATCAATGTCCCGGCGAGTGTCAGCAATACGTTAGCAATCGCGTAGGTTCCTGCATAACCGAGTGCCGGAATGTTGCTGCGCGCAGTATCACTGATGATTTCCATCGCAGGGGCACAAGTTCGTGCGCCCATGATGGCGCCGAACAGCAGCGCGCGGTTCATGCGTAACACATATGCCCCGAAGATAAAGCAGATCACCACCGGTACCAGGCTGACGATCAGGCCCGAAAGCAACATCTGACCACCAACCGCGCCAAGCCCGTTATTGATACCTGCACCGGCACTCAGGCCGACGCCCGCCATAAACACCATCAGGCCAAACTCTTTCACCATATTCAGCGCACCCTGCGGGATATAACCGAAAGTAGGGTGGTTTGCCCGCAGGAAGCCCAGCATGATGCCGGCGAACAGCAGGCCTGCTGCATTGCCGATACCAAAGCTGAAGTTTTTAAACTGGAAGGTGATAAGACCAATCATCAGGCCGACGATAAAGAAGGCGCAGAAGGCCAGCAAATCGGTGAGCTGGCTGTGTACGGAGATAAACCCGATACGCTCCGCCACGCTTTTGACGCGCTTCGCATCGCCGCTGACCTGCAAGACATCACCTTTATTGAGAACGATGCTGTCGTCGATCGGCATTTCAATCTGGCTGCGGATCACGCGGTTCAGGAAACAACCCTGATCGGTCAGGTTGAGCTGGCTCAGACGTTTACCGACGGCATGGTTATTTTTGACCACCACTTCCTCGGTCACAATGCGCATGTCGAGCAGGTCGCGGTCGAAGACTTCCTTACCGTTTCGGAAACTCGGATCAAGACGCGAATGCGCATCCGGATAACCCACCAGCGAGATCTCATCGCCGACCTGCAACACTGCGTCACCGTCCGGCGTCGCCAGAATGCCATTACGGCGGATGCGTTCGATATAGCATCCGGTCTGGCGATAAATGCCCAGTTCGCGCAGATTTTTGCCATCCGCCCAGGCCACCAGTTCCTGTCCGACGCGATAGGCGCGGATCACCGGAAGATAGACTTTGCGTTTGCTGTCAGTATCCAGGCCACGTTCGCGTGCTATTTGCTGGGCGCTGGTCGGTAAATCCTGATGTTGTAGCTTCGGCAGATAACGCGCGCCGAAAATCAGGCTGACCAGTCCGATCAGATAGGTCAGGGCGTAACCGAGACTCAGATTGTCCAGCTCAGAACCGAGAAGATTATTGCCGCCCATGGTGTTGCGCAGGGTATCCCCGGCGCCGACCAGAACCGGCGTCGAGGTCATGGAACCGGCGAGCATACCGGCGGTAAGGCCGATATCCCAGCCAAACAATCGCCCGAGCCCGAGAGCCAGCAACATGGCGCTGCCGACCATCACCAGTGCAAGCATGAAATAATTTTTGCCGTCACGGAAGAAAATCGAAAAAAAGTTCGGTCCGGCTTCCACACCAACACAGAAAATAAACAGCATAAAGCCGAGGTTCAGCGCTTCGGTATTGATGCTGAAATGCTGCTGACCTAAAAGCAGCGAAACCACTAATACGCCAATAGAATTTCCGAGCTGGACGGAACCCAGACGAATTTTCCCCAGACACAAACCGAGTGCCAGAACCACAAATAATAACAGGATGTAATTCCCGTTTAACAAACTAGCGACGTTTATATTCACAAGGATAACTTATTGTTTACCAACAAATTCTTGATATAGGAGAATGTAAAGGATAAATTCAGAAACGGAAAATTCCTACTTAGCTGGCACCGTCTGAACAGCCCGGGGAAGTGGAAATTGGGTTTCGGGCGTCATTTTAGTCATAGAACGCCAGTTCAGCCAGAGAAATGCCCGTATAAATCTTCTGAAAGCTTTTTTTGTGTTTCGCGGGATTGCGGAACGCGCTGGGGAAATGAGCCAGAAGGCTCTGACAGGTAATAAAGAACGCATTTTGTGCAGAGAACCTGTGAATCTCGCCAACTTTAAGGAGGAAGTAAAATGGCCATTTGGCGAAAGGTACTAGCGACGTTTATTTGTTTCATGATGTTCTTAATTCTTTATATTATATTAAGGAATGGTTGGATTGTTGTTATAAGTATCGCCCCGGGCCCTGAATACGGGCTGCTATTATTTTTACTACCCGGCATGGTGACGTCGCTGATTTCCCGCGACTCGGCGATATTTTCCTCCTTTGTCGGAGGGCTGGTTTCCATTCCTGTCTGTTTTTTATTGCGTCTGGCCTTTTACCCACGCGTTCGTCCACTGGTTCAGGAATTAGCTTATGCCACCAGCGCGATATTCTGGTGTGTTCTGGGCGCTATGCTCGTGCAAATGCTGCTCATCGCTTATCAGCAGTTCAGGCAACACTGACATGTGATGATGTCGAGGCCATAAAAAAGGCGCTCATTGAGCGCCTTTTTGCTGTGTGTATGTCTTTATTTTTTTGCGGATCAGTTGCTGAACAACGCCAGATGCTCTTTGGCATAGGCTTCAAAATCAGTGCAACCGCCGATGTGTTTCTGATCCAGGAAAATCTGTGGAACCGTTTCAACCGGTTTACCCACGGTTTTTTCCAGGTCGGCTTTAGTGATGCCTTCCGCGTGGATGTCGATGTAACGGAAGTTGAAATCATCACGTTCTTCAGTCAGTTTTTCAGCCAACTCTTTAGCGCGCACGCAATAAGGACAGCCAGGACGCCCGAAAATTACTGCAAACATGGAGACTCCTTTGTTAATACCAGCAAGATAAAATGAAAGGGGAGTGACTATTTTTGTTATCCACATCACCTTTTTGATGTCGCTACTATGCCTGTTGCAAACCATAAAAAAAAGCAGGAATTACCTGTCAGTCCGATACCTTTGACCTATCCAAATGAACCTGCTGCTGTTTTTAGCTGCCACACATTGTTGCACCAATTGATGCCGCAAGCCTTGCAAACGGTGCTCACAGCATGAATGATTGATACAGATTTCTCCTTACTTACACCATTCAGGAATTTTTTAATGACGCCGACTATCGACCTTTTGCGCTCTCACCGTTCAATTCGCGCCTTCACCGACCAGCCGGTATCCGAAGAACAACGCGAAGCCATTATTAGCGCTGCGCAATCAGCATCGACCTCCAGTTTCCTGCAATGTTCTTCTATTATTCGCGTCACCGATCCTGCGTTACGTGAAACGCTTGTGCAGTACACCGGCGGTCAGAAATATGTCGCCAGTGCGGCAGAATTTTGGGTCTTCTGCGCCGATTTCAACCGTAATTTGCAGATCAATCCCGAAGCTGAACTTGGCCTTGCCGAACAGCTGCTGCTGGGTTGCGTGGATACCGCGCTGATGGCGCAAAATGCCATGACGGCGGCAGAATCGCTCGGTCTGGGCGGGGTATTTATAGGCGGGATCCGTAATCAGGTTGAAGATGTTGTCACGCTGCTGAAATTGCCAAAATTTGTCATGCCACTGTTTGGTTTTTGCATTGGTACGCCAGCACAGGATCATCAGGTGAAACCGCGTATGCCACAATCCATGCTGGTTCACGAAAACAGTTATCAGCCATTGGATAAAGCGGTACTGGCAGAGTACGACGAACAATTAAGCGAGTATTATCTGCAACGGGACAGCAATGCGCGTCGCGATACCTGGAGCGACCTGATTATGCGCACGCTGAAAAAGGAACAGCGTCCGTTTATGTTGGACGTTTTGCACAAGCAAGGTTGGGCAACACGCTAAAACGGCGACGGAGTGTCGGATGAAAATTGCAATTCTCTCCCGTGACGGGTCTTTGTATTCGTGTAAGCGGCTGAAGGAAGCAGCAGAATCCCGCGGGCATGAGATAGATATTATTGACCCGCTTTCCTGCTATATGAATATCAATCCGGCCGCGCCAAGTGTGCATTACCGTGGACGTCAGCTCGATATTTATCAGGCGGTGATCCCGCGTATCGGTTCTGCCATCACTTTTTATGGCACTGCAGTCTTACGCCAGTTTGAAATGCTGGGCAGTTTTCCGCTCAATGAATCGGTGGCCATTACCCGCGCGCGCGATAAATTGCGCTCTATGCAGATTCTGGCTCGCGAATGCATCGATTTGCCGATCACTGGTTTTGCCAATGCTCCGGATGATACGTCGGATTTGATTGCACTGGTGGGCGGTGCGCCGCTGGTGGTGAAACTGGTGGAAGGCACGCAGGGCATCGGCGTGGTGCTGGCGGAAACCCGTCAGGCGGCGGAAAGCGTGATTGACGCATTTCGTGGCCTGAACGCGCATATTCTGGTGCAGGAATATATTCGTGAAGCGCAGGGGCGTGATATCCGCTGTCTGGTCGTGGGTAAGAAAGTGGTGGCGGCCATTGAGCGTCAGGCCAAACCAGGTGATTTTCGATCCAACCTTCATCGCGGCGGCTCGGCGGCTAAGGTCAACATTACGTCACAAGAGAAAGAGATTGCAGTGAAAGCCGCGATGACGTTGGGGCTGGACGTCGCCGGTGTGGATATTCTGCGGGCAAATCGTGGCCCGCTGGTGATGGAAGTCAACGCGTCACCGGGGCTGGAAGGTATCGAAACGACGACCGGGCTGGATATCGCCGGTATGATGATCGACTACATTGAGCAACGGGCTCGCCCCGGATTTCGTCTGAAGTCCGGGGGCTAATTCTTATTTAGCCGCGCTAATGTCCATCAATCCGGTATTGATCGTAGCGCTTACCGGCATAATTCCGTAAGCTATGACCCCTTCGTAATGCCGATAGCGTTACGAAGGGTTTGTTTTTTCCGTTGTGTTGAACTCGTGAGGCATTCTATGGATTCGCTCATCGTCCCTGATTTAGCGCTGCTTCGGCGCTGGCTGGATCAGCTGGGCATCTCTTTTTTCGAGTGTGATTCCTGTCAGGCTCTCCATTTGCCGCATATGCAGAATTTTGATGGCATTTTTGATGCCAAACTCGATATCGTAGATAACGTTATTTTGTTCTCTGCGCTGGCCGAAGTAAAACCGACGGCGCTCATCCCGCTGGTCGCTGACCTGAGCTCAATTAATGCCAGCTCGCTGACCATCAAAGCGTTTGTCGATATTCAGGATGATAATCTGCCGAAACTGATTGTCTGCCAGTCGCTGACTATCGCGGTAGGCGTGACTGAAGAGCAGTTTGCTTTCTTCCTGCAACAGGCAGAAGAGCAGATGTCGATGATTATTCTCGAAGCGCACGCCAATGACTTACTGTTTTTGGGTGATGAAGAAGAAGGTACGCCGGTGACTTCCGTGAATTTACCTTTGCTGCACTGATTTTCGTGTCATCTGCCATTTCCCTGATGGCGGTTATTTCTGTAAAGACCTTTTCCCCCTTTGAAGATCCTTTTCTGCGAGCCGTGTTTATTGCGGCTCCGCTGCCTTTATTCGCTTTCGCCATAAGTTATGCTGGTACTGTGCCATTGTTGCCAGATATTTCACTTTGTTAAAAGGCAAAATGCCAGACGGTATAGACTAAATCTGCATAATTAATCGATAAACGCCGGTTTTGCCTCGCGAGGCTGGTGCGCAGGGGTTGCAGGCGCTATGCTTCTGACTCTGCATCACGCGTGATTACGTCGTAAAACCAAACGGTTAATTCGCAGGCAGCGTATGCGTCAACGTTGAATGCCTATGCACATTCGTGGACGGCAGTTGGCCTTAGTGTGAAAGGTTTTGTATCCGTTCCAGTGATACAAATTCAATTTTATATTCCCCTGTCTTGGAGGTAGTAACGGATGTTCACCCTGCGTAAAAAGTGGTTATCGGGTGTTGTCGCCGGCCTGGTTATGGCTGCGTCCGTCACAGCGTCTGCGGAAGAAAAAACGCTGCATATCTATAACTGGTCTGATTATATCGCGCCAAATACCGTGCCTGATTTCCAGAAGGAAACCGGCATTAAAGTGGTTTACGACGTGTTTGATTCCAACGAAGTACTGGAAGGCAAACTCATGGCAGGCAGCACCGGTTTCGATCTGGTGGTGCCATCGGCCAGTTTCCTTGAGCGTCAGCTGGCGGCAGGCGTCTTCCAGCCACTCGACAAGAGCAAACTGCCTAATTACAAAAATATGGATCCTGATCTGCTGAAGATGGTGGCGCAGCACGATCCGGGTAACAAATACGCAATCCCTTATCTGTGGGCGACCACCGGCATTGGTTACAACGTTGATAAAGTGAAAGCGGTTCTGGGTAAAGATGCGCCGGTCGACAGCTGGGATTTAGTACTCAAGCCTGAAAACCTCGAGAAACTGAAAAGCTGCGGTGTTTCCTTCCTCGATGCACCTGCGGAAATTTACGCTACCGTGCTCAATTACCTGCATCTGGATCCGAACAGCACCAAAGCATCTGATTACACCGGTGCGGCCAACGATCTGCTGCTGAAACTGCGACCGAACATCCGTTATTTCCACTCTTCCCAGTACATCAACGACCTGGCGAATGGCGATATCTGCGTCGCTATCGGCTGGGCAGGGGATGTGATGCAGGCGTCTAACCGCGCGAAAGAAGCGAAAAATGGCGTGAACGTGGCGTACAGCATTCCGAAAGAAGGGGCGCTGGCCTTCTTCGACGTGTTTGCTATTCCTGCAGATGCCAAAAATCTCGATGAAGCCTATCAGTTCCTGAATTACCTGATGGAACCGAAAGTTATCGCGCAAATCAGTAACACTGTTTACTACGCCAGCGGCAACAAAGCCGCGACACCACTGGTGAACGAAGATGTGCGTAACAACCCGGGCATTTATCCACCTGCAGACGTTCAGGCGAAGCTTTTCACCCTGAAAGTTCAGGATCCGAAAATCGACCGGGTGATCACAAGATCATGGACCAAAGTTAAGACGGGCAAATAGTACCGTTTAAAAAAGGTCAGGAAGACTTCTCAGCGGCTCCGCTTATTGATGGCGGGGCCGCTGACGTTTTGCTTCCGGCTGTATTTTGGGCATACAGATCAGGCACTTTTCCCCCTGACTGTTATGCTTATTTGAATTGCTTCATTTTGATACCGGAGATTTCTCTGAGTGAACGACGCTATCCCCCGCCCGCAGCCTAAATCCCAGAAGGGTTTCACGCCTTTGCTGGAAATCCGCAATCTGACCAAATCTTTTGATGGTCAGGCCGCCGTTGATGACGTGAGCTTGACCATTTACAAAGGCGAGATTTTCGCACTGCTCGGCGCGTCCGGCTGTGGAAAATCGACCCTGTTGCGTATGCTGGCCGGTTTCGAGCAGCCTACGCAGGGCCAAATCGTACTGGATGGCGTAGATCTTTCGCAGGTGCCGCCTTATCAGCGTCCGATCAATATGATGTTTCAGTCATACGCCTTGTTCCCGCACATGACGGTCGAACAAAATATCGCGTTCGGCCTTAAGCAGGACAAACTGCCGTCGGCAGAAATCAAAAGCCGCGTGGCGGAAATGCTGACGCTGGTTCACATGCAGGAATTTGCTAAACGTAAGCCGCATCAGCTTTCCGGCGGTCAGCGTCAGCGTGTGGCGTTAGCCCGCAGTCTGGCGAAACGGCCAAAATTATTGCTGCTCGACGAACCGATGGGCGCGCTGGATAAAAAACTGCGCGACCGCATGCAGCTGGAAGTGGTGGATATCCTGGAGCGCGTTGGTGCGACCTGCGTCATGGTCACGCACGATCAGGAAGAAGCGATGACCATGGCCGGGCGTATCGCCATCATGAACCGCGGTAAGTTCGTGCAAATCGGTGAGCCGGAAGAAATTTACGAGCACCCGACCAGCCGTTTCAGCGCCGAATTTATCGGCTCTGTAAATGTTTTCGAGGGCGTGCTGAAAGAGCGTCTGGAGGATGCGCTGGTTCTGACCTCGCCGGGGCTGAAGCACCTGCTGAAAGTGGATGCGGATGTCTCCGTGGTCGACGGTGTACCGGTGTTTGTGGCACTGCGTCCGGAAAAAATCATGTTATGCGAGGAAGTGCCGGAAGACGGTTGCAACTTTGCTGTCGGTGAAGTGGTAAACATCGCTTATCTCGGCGACCTGTCGATTTACCACGTCCGGCTGCACAGCGGACAGATGATCACCGCGCAATTGCAGAACGGTCATCGTTTCCGCAAAGGCATGCCAACCTGGGGCGACGAAGTGCGCCTGTGCTGGGAAGCCGACAGCTGTGTCGTGCTGACTGTTTAGGGGGGATGAAAATGTCTGTAATCTCCGAAGCGCCGGCCAGTAAACCTCCGGGCGGATTTAAAGCTTTCACGGGTCGTCTGCAACAACGCCATGGCCGCAAACTGGTTATCCTGCTGCCGCTGGTGTGGTTCCTGCTGCTGTTTTTACTGCCTTTCCTGATTGTTTTCAAAATCAGTTTTGCAGAAATGGCGCGGGCTATTCCGCCGTATACCGATCTGGTCTCTTGGTCAGACGGTATGCTGGATATCGCGCTTAACATCGCCAACTACATCGGCCTGACGCAGGATCCGCTGTATATCGATGCCTATCTGCAATCACTGCAAGTGGCGGCCATATCGACACTGCTTTGTCTGCTGATTGGATATCCGCTGGCGTGGGCGGTGGCGCATAGCCGCACTTCGACGCGCAATATCCTGCTGTTGCTGGTGATTTTACCGTCGTGGACCTCATTCCTGATCCGCGTCTATGCCTGGATTGGCATTCTCAAAGACAACGGTGTGCTGAATAACGTGCTGCTGTGGTTGCATGTTATCGATCAGCCGCTGGTAATTTTGCATACCAATCTGGCGGTTTATATCGGCATTGTGTATTCGTATCTGCCGTTTATGGTGTTGCCGATTTACACCGCGCTGACCCGCATGGATTACTCGCTGGTGGAAGCGGCGCAGGATCTGGGCGCACGTCCGATGAAAACCTTCTTCAAAGTGATTATGCCGCTGACCAAAGGCGGGATTATTGCCGGTTCGATGCTGGTCTTCATTCCGGCGGTAGGGGAATACGTGATCCCGGAACTGCTCGGCGGGCCGGACAGCAATATGATTGGTCGTGTTCTGTGGCAGGAATTCTTCAACAACCGCGACTGGCCGGTGGCTTCCGCTGTCGCAGTGGTCATGCTGTTGCTGTTGATCATGCCCATCTTGTGGTTCCAGAAATACCAAAACAAAGAGCTGGGAGACAAAGAATGAATCAGTTACCGGTTGTCCGTTCGCCGTGGCGAATTCTTATTCTGGTGCTCGGCTTTACGTTTTTGTATGCCCCGATGCTGATGCTGGTTATTTATTCGTTTAACAGCTCCAAGCTGGTAACGGTCTGGGCGGGCTGGTCTACCCGCTGGTATACTCAGCTTTTTCACGATTCCGCGATGATAAGTGCAGTCGGAACCAGTCTGACCATTGCCACCGCTGCCGCCACAATGGCGGTGATTGTTGGGACGCTGGCCGCGGTGGTAATGGTGCGTTTTCAGCGGTTTCGTGGTTCGACCGGTTTTGCCTTTATGCTGACCGCGCCGCTGGTCATGCCGGATGTCATTACCGGTCTGGCGTTGTTGTTGCTGTTTGTGGCGATGGGCCACGCGTTTGGCTGGCCTGCGGAGCGCGGCATGTTCACCATCTGGCTGGCGCACGTGACGTTTTGTAGTGCGTACGTAGCCGTGGTGGTCTCTGCGCGTTTACGTGAACTGGACCGTTCGATTGAAGAAGCGGCAATGGATTTAGGTGCAGCGCCGCTGAAAGTGTTCTTTATTATCACGCTGCCGATGATTTTACCGGCGCTAATTTCCGGCTGGTTGCTGGCGTTTACGTTGTCGCTCGACGATCTGGTTATTGCCAGTTTTGTCGCCGGACCGGGTTCGACCACTTTACCGATGCTGGTCTTTGCCAGCGTGCGTATGGGCGTCAACCCTGAAATAAACGCGCTGGCGACGTTGATCCTGCTGGTGGTTGGGATCATCGGCATGATTGCCTGGTGGTTTATGGCGCGAGCCGAGAAACAACGGCGTAAAGAAATACAGCGCGCTCAACGAGCTTAAATTTTAAGATAATTTTCAGGGCGGATGTATTCCGCCCTGAACGTAAATGGAGAGCCCAAACGGATTTATGAAACTGGCATTTATCCCTGTTCCCGTGATGATAGGTGCGTCGGCAATTGTCGCGACGCGCTTACTCGAATTCATTTTACTGTTCGATGCCATGGGCTTTTCAGGGCTGATGAGTTTTATCGAAGTCAGTGCAGAGTCCTGGCTGAACTGTTTCATCATGCTGGCCAGCTTGCTGATTGTTCTGGTCGAATGCCGTGCTGCCTATGCCATGATGCGCGGCCGTCGCTGGGGGCGCCGGGCGTTTATCGGTTGTCAGGTGATTGTGGTCGGATACATGCTGCTGGCCTCATTTGACTGGTTCGGGCCACGCATCTTTCGCTTTAACGTCGAAACTCAGGGCGAATTTCTCTATGCGCTGCTGATGCAAAAAATCCCCGATATGGTGGTGCTTTTCCTGTTGTATGCGCCTGCCAGCAGCCGCAGATACTTCTCGCGTAAAAAGTCGAACGAAAAAAGCAGCCCGTCACAAATAGCCAAAGCGTAAGTGAGCCTTTCCCGTCGCGCAGTGGTAAACTGCGCGCCAGTTTTTTCCGCATTCTCTGACCGGACTTTTTCATGCATTGCGCACTTTACACCGCAGGAACCTGTCGTTCCTGCCAGTGGCTCGACAAACCTTATTCACAACAGTTAGCCGACAAGCAGCAGGATCTCAGTGATTTGCTGTCAGATTTGCCGGTGGGTGAATGGTGTGAACCGGTCACCGGCGCGGAAAGTGCCTTTCGCAATAAAGCCAAAATGGTGGTCAGCGGCAGCGTGGAGCGTCCTTTACTTGGGATGTTGCACCGCGACGGCACGCCGGTCGATTTGTGTGAATGTCCTCTTTATCCGGCCAGTTTCCCCGCAGTATTTTCAGTCCTGAAAACCTTTATCGCCCGCGCAGGACTGACGCCTTATAACGTGGCGCGAAAACGCGGTGAGCTGAAATTCCTGTTACTGACTGAAAGCCAGAAAGACGGTGGCATGATGCTGCGTTTCGTCTTGCGTTCGGAAACAAAACTGGCGCAACTGCGCGCCGCGCTGCCGTGGTTGCAACAACAGTTGCCGCAGCTCAGGGTGATTTCCGCCAATATACAGCCGGTACATATGGCGATCCTCGAAGGCGATACCGAAATCCCGCTGACGGACGTGCAGCGTCTGGAAGAAGACTTTAACCATGTGCCGCTGTTTATCCGTCCGCAGAGTTTCTTCCAGACCAACCCGGTGGTGGCTGAAAAACTCTACGCTACGGCGCGTGACTGGGTGAGGGCGCGGGGTGATATTCAAAGCATGTGGGATTTGTTCTGCGGCGTCGGCGGTTTTGGTCTGCACTGTGCAACGCCGCAAATGAAACTGACCGGTATCGAAATCAGCGCGGAAGCTATTTCCTGTGCAAAAGAATCGGCGGCGCGTCTGGGGTTGCAAAACGTCGAGTTTCAGGCGCTGGATTCGACCGGTTTCGCGACGGGCAAAGGCGAGGTGCCGGATCTGGTGCTGGTGAATCCGCCACGTCGCGGCATCGGCAAAGCGTTGTGTGAGTACCTGAGCCACATGGCGCCCGACACCATTCTCTATTCAAGCTGTAACGCTAAAACCATGGCGCAGGATCTGGCGCTACTGCCGGATTATCACATTCTGCGTGTCCAGCTTTTCGACATGTTCCCGCATACCGCGCATTACGAAGTGATGGCGTTATTAGAGCGGCGATAATATATCCCGACTGGTCAGCGGAACGATTTATCAGAACATATAATCAGTTCAGATAGCTGCGGCTGGTCCAATTCACAAAGCCACAACATATTGTGATATAAGGATATTTTCCCTAATTTGTGCCCGCGGATAAATTTTCGTAATGTCTCCTGGCGAGTTTGATGTGGTACATTAACCGCATTAATCATAAGGGAATTATTTCATGGATATGAAAGAGCAGGCGCAGCGAAACAGCGATGCCGCCCGTCAGGCGGCGGCTACCCCATCAGGTTGTAAGGCCTGCCAGCGTACCGGCATTCCGGTATTTCCGTTACGTGTGGCCGTGGTTCCCGGCAGCCTGATGCGAACCGACTGGCATCCGTCGGTTCCTGAGCAGACTGTTACCCTCGCCAGCCGTGAATTCAAATATTCCCTGCGTACTCTGCGCATGGGCTACCTATATGTGCTGCTCGATAAAAGTGTCTGGCAGGCGTACGAAGTGACCGCCGAGGGTTGCCTGCGGCAGTTTAACGCCCATGAGATGCCCGAAGGAATGACGGTAAAGCCGCTGGCAGAAGCCTGCCGAACAGCGGGGCACGACATCATCGCAAGCTTTATTAATCTCGATGACAACCTGTACAGCGAGGCCTGGCTGGCGTTCAGTTCTGATCCGTGGACGCAAACCGTGCTCGATGATTACCAAAACTCCCTGCGCCCGGACAGTCGTTTCACCAAAATCTCTCTCTCTGATCTGAAGAACGCACCGGCAAACCTGCCCGGGGCGCTGGTTATCGATCCGTCACTAACGTCGTTGAAAGAGAACGTGGCGGAGTTTTCGACGGTGTTTTTCCCGGACGTGATCCGGATTGGTGAGAAGGTATCGGGCAGCGTACACGGTTTTTATCCGCGCCGGGATCCGGACAAACAGCGCCTGATGGGGATGAAAATCGCGGAAATGGGGATGCGCTACGATTGCCGGATAGTGGCACTGCCGCTGAATGACAGTGTGGGCGTGGTGCAGGAGCTGAACAACAGCCGGATGCAGATAGCCGAGTACACCCAGGCCTATATTGAGCAACCCGGCGTTTTTCACCGGCATATGATTTCTGAAGCCATCACGGATTACCTCCGGAAGCTAAAAACCGGCATCGCTGAAAACGCGCATCCTGAATTTGACCTTGACCCGTCAATGTATGTGCTGGCCGGACCATCATTCGGAAAAGCACCGCGCATGATTTCAAAAGATGATGTGGCGGAAGCGAGCTTTTCAGAGCAGCGTGCCCGGCTGATGACCAACTATGATGAACCTGCAAGGGCGAAATTTGCGCAGGAATTTGAAGACTATTTCAGCACCCCCCAGCGTTTGCTGACGGCGATCGATAATGACCTCGCGGCCTGGTACCGGTCTGAGGAATGGCTGTCGCTTATCCACCATGACTACTCCCCGGAGACCAGCGTAAACAGTTGGGTGGCACAGACCTGCACGCTGGCGGCCTGTGTACAGGGGGGCGCGATGGGCGCGGCGACAGATAAGGTCTGGCAGGAAGAGTGGCTGACGAAAGGCACCTCTCCTGCCTATCTGGGCTTTACCGGCATGGAACCATCACAGCTGGACAGCGTATTCAACTTTGGTAACTACAAAACTATCCTGACCTCGGATGATTTTGCGAATGCGCTGAAAAGCCCGATTGTGCAACGAAGCCTGAGTAGCAGGATGCTGGCGGCCAGCGGATCCGTCGGGCGACTGGGGGACAAGCTGGACGAGTCAGCCCGCAAGGGGTTTATGTGGATGACCCAGGCCGCGATGCTAAGCGCCGGTGAGCCGGTGGTGCTCCTGCGCTACCGGACGACGGTGGGTGAGTTGCAGGCGCAACTGCAGCATTCTCCGGCGCTGGCCTTGTCGGTGGCAAGTCATAGCGACGTCTTTGGCGGAACAGGTTATCAGGGGAGCAGTGCAGCACGGATAACCGCCATTATGGCGGCTCAGGGGAAAATGCGGGATAGGGTCGTCGACGTCGAATTCAGTGCGCCGGGAACGGTTGCAGGGTTGCGCAAGATGACCCCGGCTGCCGGTGTTACGCAAAAAGTGGCCAGCAACCCGCGGCTGCTCAGTGCATACCATGACGTGTTTATCTCCGGACTGTCACTGGCGGAGAAAGGCACAGGCGAAGCGGTGCTGCGCACAACGCCGGAGGGCCTGAGGTATTACCGTGAACTGGGGCGCCGGATGGTCAGCGGCGACAGTGCTGGCCTGATTTTGGGGGCCGGGCTGATGGGGCTGCAGATGTACCACTGGCAGGAATTGTCGGCCCGGCTGAAAGCGTCAGTAGGTAACGATGTGGATATGACGGCGGACACGGCAATCAGCACGTTGCTGCTGATTGAGGGCTTCTCTGAAGTGATGGGTTTTGCCTACAAGCTGTCAATAAAACAAAACTGGCTGATACTGAGTGCATCGGAGCAGGTACCGGTGCCCGTGCGGTTTGGCGCCGTGTTGGGTGGGATTGCGGGGGTTGTTGATGGTATACGAAACGGGGTGCATGCCAGTGAGTCCTTTGGTGCAGGAGATAAAAATGCCGGAGATTATTATGTAGCATCTGCATTTACTTCTGTTGCGGGGGGAGTTATCTCCGTCATTTATGGTGCTCAGGGAGCTTTTGCTCTGACGGCTATTACCGAAGCTGGGATTATGCTGACACCATTTGGTTTCGCGTTCCTCATGCTGATTGCGGGAGCAATGCTGGCGGCGAAAGCCAGTGCCCTGCGCAGTACACCGCTTGAAATCTGGCTGCGGCGTACCTGCTTTGGCATTTCGGCCAGGCGGCATCCCGGGGATATCGTCTGGCATGCGGAAAGTATGAATGACCTGGCGGAGGCCATGGTGGATTACCGGGCGATTGTCAGCGGAATGGTGGCGGATGTGGCATTCGGGGGCACCACTACGCTCCAGACGGTGCCCTATAGTCGGGTGGAGTTCAGGGTGGCGCTGCCTGGCTGGGATGCCGCGAAAGGAGGCTGGTCGGTGAAAGTGACCCGTGACGGTGACAGCGGGGTGCTGTTTTCTGAGTCACAGGGTGCGCCCGGCCGGGATGACCATCAGCAGAGTATGCGTGCATCGGATTACTACGCCGGTACCCATGAGCTGACGGTCGAGCAGGGGACACTGGTGATGAAGGGCAGTGTCTGGGCGGAACAGAGCCGGACGCCGGGCGTGACGATGGTGGCGGACTACTGGGTAGATAACGCAAAGCCGGATACGCAAATGAGCCTGACAGTAAAAGCTGAACCATCGTGGGTGAACAGTGACACCACGCAGCAATGGAGCATCAAATGATGGGGAGAAGAACATCCCGGCTGATTAAACCGGTCAGAGGCTGGAGTGAAGACCTGCCTGATCCGGAAGAAGAACAAAGGGTGTACCCGCGTCTGATCCGGGTGAATGAAATTAATGATGTGTGGATGGAAATCCCGCGTTATGTCAATTATGGGTG